>JBJOPC010000152.1:0-10002 GCA_046050965.1 Verrucomicrobiota bacterium
GCGCAACGACATCCGCGCCGCCATGCCTGCTGGAAAATTCATCGAAGTTTTTGTCAACGCTCCCCTCGCCACCTGCGAGTTGCGCGACGTGAAAGGCCTCTACAAAAAAGCCCGCGCGAACCAGATTCCTGAATTCACCGGCATCAGTTCGCCCTACGAGCCGCCGCAAAATCCCGAACTCGAACTCCACACCGACCGCGATTCCATCGAAGCCTGCCTGCAAAAACTGTGCGCCGCTGTCGAGTCGCACTTGAAGCCGTGACGTGAAACCTCCGCTCGTCATCGTTAGCGGCGCGCTCGCCACCAAGCCCGGCAACGGCGGCAACGCTTGGACGCGCATGAGCTGGGCGCGCGGTTTCGAGCAGCTCGGCTGCGAAGTTTGGTTCATCGAGCAATTGCCCGCGACCATGGAGCGCGGCGTTCACGCCGCTTCCATCAACTTTTTCCAAACCGTCACCGCGCAGTTCGGCCTCACCCAAAACTCCGCGCTGCTCTGGGGCAACGAAGTCCTCGTCGGCCCGCCGCTCGCGGACTTGGTCAAGCGCGTGCAGAACGCCGCGCTGCTCTTCAACTTGAGCGGCCACCTCAGCCAGCCAGAGCTTTTCGCCGCCGCGCGCAGTAGACTTTACTACGACGACGACCCAGGCTTCACGCAGTTCTGGCACGCGCAAGGCGCAAACCTGCGACTCGCCAACCATGACTTCCATTTCACCATCGGCGAGAACATCGGCACGCCCAACTACACTATTCCGACTAGCGGAATCAACTGGCGTCACACCCGCGCGCCCGTGGTGCTGGCCGACTGGCCAGTTTGCGCGCCAAAAAAATTCGACCGCTTCACCACCATCGCGAGTTGGCGCGGTGCATTCGGTTCGGTCACGCATGAGAAAAAAACCTACGGCCTCAAGTGCCACGAATTCCGAAAGTTTCTGGAGCTGCCCCGGCTCGTGAAAAACCGACTTGAATTAGGAAACCAGGAAACCAGGAAAACTCCTGCCTTCCTGGATTCCTTATTTGAAATTGCCCTCCAGATTCATCCGGCGGACAAAAAAGATTTGGACGCCCTCATCACGCACGGCTGGCGCGTCATCGAGCCGCACACCGTCGCCGGTTCTTGCGACTCTTTCCGTAGCTACGTCCAGAATTCCGCCGCCGAATTTTCGCCCGCGCAAAGCATCTACGTGGAGACGAACAGCGGCTGGTTCAGCGACCGCACCGTGCGTTACCTCGCCAGCGGTCGCCCCGCGCTCGTGCAGGAAACCGGCTTCAGTCAGCACGTCAAGACCGGCGCGGGCTTGCTGTCGTTCCGCAACTTGGACGAAGCCGTCGAAAGCGCGGAGAAAATCGCCCGCGACTACGCCGCCCACTGCCGCGCCGCGCGCGCAGTGGCCGAAGAATTTTTTGACGCCGATAAAATCATCCGGCGGCTAGCGGCGGAGATTAGCTTGCCGCTGCCCCGCTGACTTTCTGCGTTCGCACCAGCCACGCCGTCCACACCACGAGAAGCGAGACGTTCACCACACAGTTCGCCAGTTGCAGAAATTGCATCACTGTCGCCGTCAGGTGCGCGATGAGTTGCGGGCCAAAATGTTCGTCGTGCAACAACAGATTGATGAAGCCGGTCGCCGTCACCGCCACGAATACAGGAAACATTTTCCGCTCGCCCGGCAACGCGAGCGCCAGCAGCGGCAGCACGAAGAACCAGTGGTTCTCATGCGCGCGCGTCGTCAGGCAAAACCACGCGAACGCCTGATACGCCGGCAGCACGAGCAACCGCGCCGCGCTCGCGCCCCGCGCACACCACAGCGTGAAAAAACCCGACATCGCCAGCAGCACGAGCGACGCGTGTTGGTAACTTACCGCGCCAAACAGCGGAGCGGAATCTTTCATCTTTAAGCCGTCGCCCGTCGTGACCAGCCACCAAAGATTATGCGCTTGCGCGGACACCACGGCTTGCACGTCGCCCATGTGCAACGGCAGCGTGACGAGCGTAAGTAATTTGCCTTGGAAAATAAATGGCGCAGCAACTACCGCCGCCGTGACCACGCCGACAAATATTCCGCCGAAAGTTTTCTTCGCGCCGTCCGCAAAAAACCTCCGCCACGCGAACAGCGGCAACAAGCCCCACGCCTGCGGTTTGGTCAGCGCGGCGAGCGTGGCGAAAACCCAACTCGCGCGCAGCGAAGCCAGTTCGCCCAGACCGAACGCCAGCACCAGCCACAACGAATGCGCCGAATCCGGCAGGCCGAGATACGCCACATTGTAGAGCGCGGCGGGATTGAGCAAATACACCGTCGCCACCGCCGTAGCTGTGCGCGCGGTGTGGCGTTGTTTTGTGAGCCAGTAGAGCGCGAGTCCGGTGGCGACGTGAAAAATCACCGCAATGCTCGCCAGCCCGAACGTATGCCACTCGTTTTCCACCATTGTCTCTTCATCGAAGGTTGGATCAACACAGCAGCGATAAATTTCTCCCTCCACGCGCCACGGATACAGCAGCACCGGCGGATAATCCACGAAGTCCACCACCGGCTGACCGGAATACGCCGCGCTGATGCCGTGCCGCGTGACCAGCCGACTCCAGTGTTTGTAATACCACACGTCCGGACTTTGCGGCAGCGCCCAGACGAGCCACGCGCCCAACATAAACGGCAACAGACACGCCGCCATCAGCACGCCGCGCGCGCGACGATCAGTGAGAAATTTTTCCAGCCGGGTGAACACGGCAATGACTATCTTGAAATGTTTCTGTAAGCGCAAGCCACTCCATTGGCGTTCCAGCTTTAGCTGATTCCCAGCGGACAAGCTAAAGCTTGAACTCCAGCGGAACGCGCCGCCAAACTTCGCGCGACTTGAAAACCAAACGCACCATCCTCGTGAGCGGCATGATCGCCGCCGACCCGTGGCAAGGTGGCGCGACCTGGGCGGTGCTGCAATACTTGCTCGGCCTGCGGCGGCTGGGGCATGAAGTTTTTTTTGTTGAGCCAGTCGCGGCGAAAACTTTGCGGCCAGCGGGCGCGGCGCTCGCAGGCTCGGAGAACGCACGCTACTTCCAATCGGTATGCGACTCATATGACCTATGCGACTCATCCGCGCTGCTGCTCGCAGACACGCGCGAAACCTTCGGTTTGAGCTACGCCGCGTTGCAGCGCATCGCCACGCGCGCGGATTTGCTGCTGAACATTTCCGGACTGCTCGCGGATGAAAATTTGTTTTCAAAGATTCCCATCCGCGCCTACCTCGATCTTGACCCCGCGTTCAACCAACTCTGGCAAGCCGTGCAACAGATTGACATGAGGTTCACCGGCCACACACACCACGTCACGATTGGGCAAAACATCGGCGTGCAAGAACTCAAAACTCAAAACTTAAAACTCAAGACTGAATCCCCCGTCCCAACGTGCGGCCTGAATTGGCTGAAAACTTTCCAGCCAGTCGTGCTAGAATATTGGCCGATCATGCACGAAATCAAACACGACGCGCTCACCACCATCGCCAACTGGCGTGGCTACGGCTCGATTGATTTCAACGGCGTGAGCTACGGGCAGAAAGTTCATTCACTCCGGCAATTCATTTCGCTGCCCACGCTCACGCCGGAAAAATTTTCACTCGCGCTCGCGATTCACGCCGATGAGAAAAAAGATTTGGCGGCACTCAAACAAAATAACTGGCAACTGCTCGACCCCGCGCGCGTGGCGCACACGCCCGCGAGCTACCGCGACTTTATCCAAACCTCGAAGGCCGAGTTCGGTGTCGCCAAGAGCGGCTATGTTCACTCGCGCTGCGGCTGGTTCAGCGACCGCAGCGTGTGTTACCTCGCCAGCGGGCGCCCGGTCATCGCGCAAGACTGCGGCTTCAAGCATTTGCTGCCGTGTGACGAAGGCTTGCTCGCGTTCGACACGAGCGAAGATGTTTTACGCGCGATTGATTCACTGAACTCCGACTACGCCCGCCACGCCAAACGCGCGCGAGAAATCGCCGTGGAATTTTTTGACTCGGACAAAGTTTTGAAGCGCTTGCTCGGACTGGTCGCGTGCTAAACGCGCCGCACCGCAGCTTTTTTCTCATCCAACATCGCCTCGATTTTCTTCCGTTCGAGGGTAGCTTGGCGGCGCAGTTCGTCCGATTTTTCCTCGTCGCCCGCTGCGCGCGCGGCGGCGACTTCATCGCGCGAACGCAACTCAAGCTGGGCGAGTTTGGCTTTGGCTACCAATTCCAGTTCGGCAATCTCCGCTTTTTGCGCGGCGGTGAGCTTGACGGTTGGCGCGGTTTTGGCGAGCCGTTCCATGGCGAGTTCGTAGGAGGATTTCATGATTTATTTATAAGGAAGCCAGGAAAGCAAGAATCAGAAAATGGCAAATCGCGCCGTCGGGTTTTTTCGCTCCGGCCTTTCCTGCATTCCTAGTTTCCTTATTCAAAATGTTCCTTACTTCTTTTTCCACGGTTGGTCAGGGAATTTCCCCGGCAACTTGATCGACGCGGGCGCGCTGCCGGCCATTTTCATTTCGGGATCGGGCGACGGCGGTGGTTGCTCGCCCGCGGCTTTGGCCTTCGCCGCGTCCTCACGCCAACCGGCGATACGCGCCTGCAAGCCGTGATGTTCCGCCGTCACTTTATCGCCGGACTTCATGTAGAACAGCGAGAGGTTGGTATGGACGAGCTGTTCGTGTGGCTTGAGTCGCTGCGCTTTTTTCCCTTCGACAATCGCGGCGGGAAAATCACCAAGCCGATAGTGCGCCATGCCAAGCGCGAGTTGGGCGTCGAAATTTCCTGGCTCCACTGCCAGCAGCGCGCGCAGTTTCACAATGGCCGTGGCGTAGTCGCCTTGGCTGAACGCAAACATCGCGTCGTCGAACTGCGGTTGGGAATCCATGCGCGCGAGTCTGGCCTAGCGCGCCGCCTTGGCAAGCGCGGCGACGAGCTGCTTCGCGAGCGTGCTCACGATGGGCGGCGTCATAATTTCGTAATGCCGCCCCGCAATGACACTCGTGGTGAGCCGCGCTTGGGTGGCCGCGCGCAACTGCGGCGGGACGAGGACGGGTTGCTCGCCCGGCGGCACGGCGTTCCAGTAATGCACGGGCGCGTGGATAGTTTCGAGTTTCAAGTCGCTGATGAAATCCCAATGCGCGTTGAACACAGTGAGATACTGCCGCGCGGCGGCGTCGAATTTTTCCGCCTCGAACAAACCTTCCTGCGCCAGCCAATCCAAAGTCGTTTGCACCCGTTCGGCGGGTTTGGTTTTGGAAGAGATTTGCGCGAGGTGCGTGATGACTGCCTCGGCTTTGCCGTCCGGCAACGGTTCAGCGAGCGCGAGGTCGAGCGTGAGGTAGCGATACATCTCGGCCATGTGCTGCCGCAAAAAGTCGGTGCGCGACGACGCGGGGTCGAGCAGTTGCACCGCCGTGTCGAGCAAGCCGATGAACGCGACTTTGCGTCCGAGTTTTTCCAATTCGCGCGCCGTGGCGAGCGCGTAGAAACCGCCCGCCGAAAAACCAGTGAGCCGCAAATCGCCCGCCGGTTGACGTTCGTGGATGAGCTGCGCGTAGTCGCGCGCCATTTCCGCGAGCGTGGCGCGCTCGCCGCGTTCGTCCGAGTAAGCGCGTGATTGCAGACCGTAGATGGGCAGCGACGCGGGCAAAACTTTCACGAGGTCGTCGAAGTTCGTGATGATGCCGCCCGCCGGATGGAAGACGAACAGCGGCGGCTGCGAACCTTCGGCGCGCAACGCGATTAAACTTTCCGGCAACGCGCCGTCAGCGTCCGCTGGTTTCGCTTCGGCAGCCACACTGGTTTCCGTCGTCGCAACTTTCGCGTCCGCGCCGCCCGCCATGAGTTCCAGCACCACGTCCGCGAGCTTAGTGATGCTACCGCCTGCCGAGAGTTTGCTCGGCGGCAGTGAAATGCCGAACACGTTTTCGACGCGGTTCAAAAGCTCAAACGCCATCAGCGAGTCCAGCCCCATCTCTTTGAGCGGACGTTCGATTTCCAACTTCGCGGCACTTGTCCGCAACACGCGCGCGACAATATCGCGGACGTGCGCCACCACGAGCGCGGTGCGTTCGCCAGCGGGCGCGGACAAAATCGCGTTCCGCAATTCCGCACCGCCGCCCGCTGCGTCGCCGCCGGACGCTTGAATCAATTCTTCAAAGCGCGCCGGAATATTTTTCCCACCGCCGAGTTTCGCGCGCACCGACCAATCCACGCGCATGAAACCGAGTTGCGCCGCGCTCGTCTGCGTGAGGCGACCGAGCATCGCGCCGGCCTGCGCGGGCGTGATGCCCGTGACGCCGCTGGCCGCGAGGTGCGCCGCAACTTTTTTATCGCGCGCCGCCAAACCCACATCCGCAATCGCGCCCCAATTCACCGACAACGCCGTGAGTCCGCGCGCCCGGCGATACTGCGCCAACGCGTCCATGAAACTATTTGCCGCCGCGTAATTCCCCTGCCCCGCCGCGCCCACCAGCGACGCCACCGACGAGAACAGCACGAAACAATCGAGCGCCATTTTTTCCGTCGCGCGGTGCAGATGCCATGTCCCCGCGACCTTCGGCGCCATCACACGCGCGAAGCGTTCCGCGTTCAACTGCATCAACGTGCCGTCGTCCAGCACCGCCGCCGTGTGCAGCACGCCGCGCAACGGCGCGCAATTTTTACGGATGAAACTGAAAACCTTTTTTACGTCCGCCTCGCGCGTCACGTCCATCTTCACGACGAACACTTTCGCGCCGAGCGTCTGCAATTCCTTCACGCCGCGTTTCGCTTCGGGCGTGGCCGCGCCGCTGCGCCCGGTTAACACGAGTTGTTTCGCGCCGCCTTGCACCATGAGTTTGGCGAGCGCGAGGCCGAAACCGCCGAGGCCGCCGGTCATCAGATAACTGGCGTTTGGCAAAAACTTCGCGGGCAATTCGCGCAACGGTTCTTTCGGCAAAACTTTTTCGCCGTCCATCGTGATAATAATTTTGCCGATGTATTTCGCGGCGGACATGACGCGGAACGCGTTAACCGCGCGCGCGGCGGGCAGCGCGCGATACGGCAGCGGATGCAGCTTGCCCGCCTTGAACAATTCGAGGATGGGCGTCAATAATTCGCGCACCGTGCCGCGCTGATCAAGCATCACTTGTCCCATGTCAATGACGTGCAGCGAAAGATTGTTGCGGAACGGACGCAGGCCGACCGGCGAGTCCGCGAAAATGTCGCGCTTGCCGATTTCCAAAAATCTCCCGTGCGGCGCGAGACACGCGATGCCTTTGGCAATCGCCGGACCGGCGAGCGAATTCAGAACGAGGTCAACGCCGCGTCCGCCGGTGGCCAAACGCACGTCGTCCGCGAATGAAACCGACCGCGAATCGCAAACGTGCGTCACGCCGAGCGCGCGGAGGAAATCACGCTTCTCGTCGTTGCCCGCGCTGGCGAAAACTTCCGCGCCCGCGAGTTGCGCGAGTTGAATCGCCGCGAGCCCGACGCCACCAGTGCCAGCTTGAATCAAAACTTTATCGCCCGCTTTCATGCGACCGAGCGTGTGCAGCGCATACCACGCGGTCATGAACGTGACGGGAATCGTGACCGCGCCCGCGAAGCTCACGTTCGCCGGTTTCGGCACGACGGTCATTTCCGGCAGCGTGGTGTGCGACGCGAACAAGCCGAGGCCGCTCGCGATGACTTCGTCGCCGACCTTGAAATTTCTCACGCCACGACCGACGCGCGTGATGACGCCGGAACATTCGTCGCCGATGAGCAAATCGAATTCGTTTTCCGACGGATAAATTCCCAGCGACTTCATCACGTCGCGGAAGTTCAACGCAGCGGCGCGGATGGCAATTTCCACTTCGCCGGCTTGCGGCGCGCGGCGTTCCACGCGGTGGAACGTGAGCTGATCAATCACGCCGGGCGTGGTGATTTCCAAACGGTGCGCGGCTTTCGCGGCGGGAATTTTCACGCACGGCGACTGCGTTTCCAGCGTGGCGCGCACGAGGCGATTGGCAAAACGCGCCGCGCCGCGATAGGCGATTTCCGTTTCCGTATCGCCGCTGGCCGTGACTTCCTGCGCGAGCGCGAGCGCATCGTCGCCGTCGGGCGTGAGGTCCACGAGGCAGGTGCGAACCTTCATGTATTCGCTCGCGATGGTGCGGGCGAGCCCAGTGAGTGCGGCTTGCGCAGGCGCAAGAATTTCACCGGGCAACACCTGCACCGCGCCGCGCGTGACGAACCACACCGGCGGCACGCCGGTCATACCGCGTTCGGTGAGCGCTTGCATGAGGTAAAGTGCGGCGTGGCAAATTTCTTTTTCGGCGCGCTGCAAAAGTTCCGCGTCAATTTTGCTCGTCGCAAAATCTAGCGGACGCAGGAACACCACGCCCCCGAGCGGCGACTTCGCCGTGCGCTTGGCTTCCGCCAGAATTTGTGCGAACGCGGCCTTGGTCGCGCCGGGTGTGAGCAGCAACGCGGCATCGCCACGCGACTGGAGTTGCGCGGTGAATTTTTCTGTGAAGCCGGTCTTGTCCGCGAACAGCAGCCACGTCACCGGCTTGGCGGACTTGGGCAACGCGGCAGGCGCGGCGGCAACTTGCGGCGCGCGGGCTGAAATGAGTTCGTAGCCCGCGAGGTTTTGCGCGGCGGAAAATTCCAGCGCGGAAATAGTTTCAAAGCCAGCGGACTTCAACGCAGTGAACCATGCGCGGCGCGACGTGGTGGGTGCGGTAAAAATCTTTTTGCTCCACGCGGGCGGTGCGGTTTGCGCGAGCACGAGCAGCTGCCCGCCGGGCGCGAGCAGGCGGCGTAAGTTCGCAGCGGCGGACGGCACGGCGGCTTGGGTCAGCATGAGGTCGTGCTGGCCTTTGCCGGAGAATTTCTTGGCGAGGTCGAGGCGTTCGTAGCTGACGAAGTTGTGCTCGAAGAATTTTTTCTCGGCGGCGGCGAGCGCGGATTTATCCGCGTCGGCAAAGGTGTAGCTCGTGCGGTCAGCGGCGAGGCGCGGCAAAACATATGCCGCCAAACCACCCGTGCCGCCGTTGCTCTCCAGCACGCGCACGGTGCGGTCAGCAGGAATTTCAGCGACTAATGCAGCGACGGCGTCGGCCACAGCGCGGTTGATAGCGGCGCGGGAAACAGAGTCTTGCTCCAACTGTTCACGCAGGTTTTGCGTGAGCGGCTGGCGTTGCGCGGCGCGGCGGAGCGCGGTGAGTTCGGGATGCGCGACGGGAAATTCGGCGAGCAGTTTGCGCCAGAGTTTTTCATCCGGCTTGGTGACTAGGGTGTCGAGGCCAGCACGGAGTTTTTGTGCAGCAGATTTTACAGCGGCAGTCTCAGGCTGTGCGGGCAGAGTGATTTTCGCCGGGAAAAACTTTGCGGCATCGGCCAGCGCGGGGACGCCCGCGAGCGGACGGCGTTTCCATTTCAGTTCGTAGAGCCAGTCGTCGCCGGAATCCGGCGGGGCGACGGGCGCGGCACCGGTGGCTTGGCTGCGGAAACCTTCGCAGTCCACGAGCACACGCCCGGTTTCATCAAAAATTTGGAAATTGAAAACGATGGCGAGGAGTTCCTGCTTCACGCACTGGACGCGGCACCAAATGTTGCGACCGGGTTTGCCGAAGACGCGCAAACGGTCAATGGACACGGGCAAAAAGATGCGGCTCTTGGTCGCGTGGGTGCGCCCGATGGACCAGGTCTGGACGTGGAACGTGGCGTCGAGAAACGCGGGGTGGAAAAAATAATTTCCAAAATCGCGGCGCAGCGCGGGCGGCACACGGAGTTGGGCGATGGCTTCGCCGTCACGCCGCCAGAGTTTTTTCACGCCGTGAAAATGCGGGCCGAACATCAGGGCTTTGGGATTCTGATGGCCGTAGATGGCGTCGCCGGGAATGACGTGTGCGGCGCAGCGACGGCGGATTTCAGAAAGGTTCACCGGCTCCGGCGGCGCGTCGTAGGGCGCGGGCGCGAGGCGAGCTTTGGCGTTGAGCGACCAGTCGTCGTTGGCGTGGTCGCTGCGGCTGGAGAAATTAATCCGCA
>JBJOPC010000153.1:0-14832 GCA_046050965.1 Verrucomicrobiota bacterium
CAGAACGCCGAGGGTGATGTTGAGCGTCTTGTTAGGGCTGACGGGTTTCATGCTGGCGGCGTCAGCTTTGGTGATGATTTTGACAACGGTCTGGGTCGGGAGATTTTTTTCGCTCTCGGTGCTGGACATACGGAGCATGAGCAGCGAGGCGATTTTATTCAGCTCTTCAAGTTTTTGTTTGGCGGCGTAATAGGGCTGACTCTTGGTAGCGCGGTCTTGGTCGGCTTTCTTGGCGTTCTCCACTTCGGTGGTGGCGTTGTCCATCACAGCTTGGGCGGCGTTGAGTTTGGTGGTGAGGCTGATGAGGCAGCCGTTGGCGGCGTCGTCCACCTTGGTGGTGAGGTCAACAACTTGGGCGGCTTGTTTTTTAAACTCGGTATTTTCGGGGCCGAGTTCGGCGCGCATCGAGACCAGTTTGTTCTCAGCGGCCGCGAGGGCGGAAAGCTCTTCGCGCAGCGTGCTGGTGTTATAGAAGCTGTCAGTGCTGGCGGCGAGGGTGTTGCGTAGTTCTTCTTTGGATTTCGTTTTGAGCGTGTCCAAGGAAGACTTTACTAAAGCATAAATCTGCTGGGCTTCTTGGCGTTGGACTTCGTAACGGCGTAGCGATTCTTGGCTCAAGGTCGAAGAAGGAGCAAAGCCAGCGGCATCCAAATCGTTGATGTCCAATTCACGGCGCAGGTGGAAAATATTGGACTCGGCAACATGAACTTTCACCATCTGTTCATCGTATTGTTTCTTGAGTTCGGTCAGGCCACCTGTGAGCAACTTGGCGCGTTCCTCTTTGCGGTAGGTTTCATAGACGGTGGCGACTTCGTTGGCGACGTGCGCAGCTTCGTTAGTTTCACCGCTGCGGAAACGGATTTCCACGATGCTAGCGTTGCGCAAGGTGGAGATAGTAAGCCGCTGGCTGAGGAATTTGCGCGTTTCAGAAGTGAGCAGCGGCTGGCTAAGGCCGAAGCGCTGCGCCCACACGCTATTCAGCTCCAAGTGCGTGATGACGGGATCCAAAATCTGTTCTGATTTGATGACGTTGAATTCGGTTTCGAGAAAGAAGGGGTCGTAATTGCCGAAGGGCGATTGCGATTCCATGATGCTGGCCACATCGGTGCGGTCGCGCTCGATGCGCATTTGGGCAATGCCTTCGTAGGTGGGCTTGAGCAGGAAGGTGACGACGACCGTCGTGAGCAGAATGAGCAGGAAGACAAGGATGATGATGGTCTTGCGGAGGCGGATGATGCGCCAGTAGTCGAGGAAATGGAGTTTGGCTTCGGGCGTCGGGGTAGGTGCGGGCGTGTGATTGGAATCCATAATTTAGCGGTGCAAAAAAAATGGGGCCAGCGCGCGAGCGGCCAGCCCCAAGGTGAAACTTGGGTGTTAGTAAGTGAGGTTCATGCCGAGGAACACCTGATTGCGGGCATAGCCGCGACCGCCGATGTTCGAGTCCACTTTGGTGTAGTTGTAACCAGCTTCGGCGGATAGATGACGGGTGAAATGGTATTCCGCCGAGGCACCGAGGAGGTAGATGTTGTCCGTCGTGCCGCTGTCGCCGAGCGAACCACCGTTGTATTTCGCACTAGAATATTGGCCGGTGAGGCGAGCGATGAGGCGTTGAGTGATGGCGTGTTGCCAAGTGCCAAAGGCGGAAGTGGTTTCTTGGTCGGTGGTGATACTAGTGCTCGTGCCGGAGAGGCTGCTGCTGAACGCGTCAGTGGCGTTGCGCTTGTGCGTCACGCCCAACTCGAGATAGCTGTTCTGGCGGTAAGTGTAACGCAAGCTGGCGTCGGCCCACGGACTGACGCCGGTTTGATGCGCGTTGTAGTAATCAGAGAATTGCGCGCCGACGCGGACGGAGGACGTGAGGTTGCGGGTGAATGCGTGATCCACACCGCCGTAGACAAAGTGCGAGGTGGAGTTGCGATCTTTGCTCATGATAACCAATGGAGATAAAACTGGCCCAGCCAAACCAATCGCCTCTTTGCCGGTGTAGTCGTTCCAGCCAAATTGATAACCGAACACCGCCACCGTCTCCGGCAGAAAACGCCAGTGAAGGTCGGCAATGGCGGTGTGCTCAATCCGATCCAGCGTGCCGGAATAGCTCGAAGCCACAGAACTCGGAATCGTCGTGAATGGATAATAGCTAATCGCCCCGCCAGTTTTTTCGTAATCGTAAAAATCGTTCTTATAGCCGAGCACCAGTTCCAGCGAACGCGTGAGTTGCGCGTGGAAATTCAGATTCGCGTTATTGTGAATGTTGTTGCCGTTGGCGCGAATGGGGGTGCCGAGGCTGGGGTCGGTCACGGTCGGCTCTTGCGAGATGGTGAACGTGTCGGCGAAATCCACCGAGTAACGTTCAGAGAACGCGTGCGTGAGCCAAGCGTTGAAGTCGTGGCCGTGGTCAATCTGGTTGTTCTTGCGCGCTTCGTAGTAGCGCATCGAGTAAGTGTAGCGTGCGCCGAACATGGTCTGTTCGCCATGCTTGCTGATGCCAATCGAAGGGCGGATTTCCGTGCCGTAGCTGCCTTTTTTACCCACGCCGCCGGAAGCGGTGGCGTTGTTGTCGTCGTAGAAACCGCGCACGGCCAAGCTCACGTCCCAAGGCTTGTCGGCGGTGCCGGAATTGACGGCAGGCGCAGATTGGACAGACGAAACACCTAGGGCGACGAGTCCAGCGGAGGCTAAAATCTTTTTCATATCGGCATTTTTAGTTTACAGCGGCGATACAACTACACCACGGGCGTAAAGTCCGCAACAGCTTCCGCAGATTTTTTCAGTCAACCGGGGTGGGTGTCAACGAAATCCTGCCGCGCATTCGGGTAAATCTGTCTCACCAGCCGCACTGGTGGTTCGCATGACGAACTTTCATTTGTTTTCCTGCGCGCGTTTCGCCAGAGTTCGCCCATGTCTGACCATACCATGACCTTCACTCTCGGCGACACCCGCAAGTCCGTCGAGCCTTGCACCATCGTCATCTTCGGCGCGAGCGGCGACCTCACCATTCGCAAGCTCATCCCCGCGCTCTACCATTTGTTCAAAGAACGCCAGATGCCGAGTGCCTTCCGCGTGGTCGGCTTCGCGCGGCGCGAGAAGACCGACGAGTCGTGGCGCGAGGAGTTGCGCGCGGGCTTGACGCAATTCTCTCGCACCAAACCCGTGGACGACGCCGTGTGGAATGAATTTTCCAAGAACCTCCATTACTGCATGGGCGACATCACGGACGCGACGGCGTATGTGAAGTTGGAAAATCTGCTCACGTCCTTCGGCACTCCCGCGCTGCGCGAGAACGTCATGTTCTACCTCGCCACGCAGCCCAGCCAGTTCGGCGAAATCGTCGAGCACATCCACGCCGCCGGGATGTTGCACAAACACGGGCCGGGTTGGCAGCGCATCGTCGTTGAGAAACCTTTCGGCCACGACCTCGCTTCCGCGCATCAGCTCAACGCCGAGTTGACCAAATACGCGCACGAAGCGCAGGTCTTCCGCATTGACCATTATCTCGGCAAAGAAACCGTGCAGAACATTTTGATGTTCCGCTTCTCCAATTCCATCTTCGAGCGCCTGTGGAACCGCGATTCCATTGACCACGTTCAGATCACCGTCGGCGAAAAAATCGGCGTCGGCGGACGCGGCGGTTACTACGAAGAAGCCGGCGCGCTGCGCGACATGATGCAGAACCACATCTTGCAGGTCATGTCGCTCATCGCCATGGAACCGCCCGTCTCACTCGAAGCCGAGCCGGTGCGCGACGAAAAAGTTAAAGTCCTCAAATCCATCCGCGCGCTCAAACCCGAAGACGTCGCCAAGCAAATCGTGCGTGGCCAATACTTCGCCGGCACCGTCGAAGGCGAGGCGCGCCCCGGCTATCGCCAAGAAACCAAAGTGAAGCCCGACTCCAACGTCGAGACGTTCGTCGCCGCGAAACTCTTTGTGGACAATTGGCGTTGGAGCGGTGTGCCGTTCTATTTGCGCACCGGCAAAAATCTCCCCATGAGCGCGAGCGAAGTCCGCATCCAATTCCGCCGCACCCCCAGCGTGCTGTTCGCCGCGCAGTGCGGCGACAAGCTCGACCCCAACGCCCTCACGCTGCGCTTGCAGCCCAACGAAGGCATTTCCCTGCGCTTCAACGGCAAGGTTCCCGGCACCAAACTCGCCATGCGCCCCGTGCGGATGCACTTCAGCTACGACAGCGAGTTCGGCGCCTACACGCCCGAAGCCTACGAACGCCTTCTGCTCGAAGCGATGATTGGCGACGCCACGCTCTTCATCCGCCGCGATGAAGTCGAGACCGCGTGGAGCATCGTGGACTCCATCCGCGCCGGTTGGGAAAACAAGCCACTTACCAACCGCGAATTTTACGCCGCTGGCACCTGGGGGCCCATTGCCGCCGAAGATTTGCTCGCCCAAAGCGGCCACGCCTGGCGCGACCCGCAGCCGATAATTTAAATTCAACAGCTATGAACAAGAAACTCGCAATAATTCTAATCGGTGTTGCGTTTTTCGTCGGCGTCGTAGGTGGAGGTGTCATTGCGTTTTTCTTCGCGGGACGCACTCATGTTTCATGGCTTACCAGCCAACACGCCGTAAGCATCATGCAAGAGATCAATGTCTTGAAACAATTAAGAACAGGTTTAGTGACGAATGCGACAAATTTGCTGGAACATGATCTCAATTGCTCTATTCGGAATTTGACATTTTGGACAACAATAACCCCCATTAGACCAGACCAACACGCGGTATATTTCAGTCAGTGTGCTTTGGTGCATGCCAAAGAATATCGGCTTGAGTTTCCATACGAAGGCAAAGACTCAATAGCTGAAATCACAAAAACTCTTTCATCTATTTCACTCCCAACAGTTCAGACCAACAAATGAGTTTTGAACTTTTTTTCTTCTCAACCGCAGACGATTTGTCCCGCGCCGTCGCGAGCGTTCGCGAAAGTTTTCAGTGACATTCGGATTTAGTCACGGTGGTTCGGCTTTTAAAAATCTGTGTTTCATCTGTGTCCATCTGTGGCTAAGTTTTAATTCAGCGATGCAAGACCTCATCACCAAAGCCGCGACGCTGCTCGAAGCGTTGCCTTACATTCAGAAGTTTCGCAGCCAGACGTTCGTCGTCAAATACGGCGGCTCGTTCATGGACTCGCCCGACGCCAACGTTTGCAAAGGGATGGCGCGCCCCACCCGCTAAACTTCCACTGCGTGGCCGGGTTGGGGCTGGATGATTTTCATCTGGGGATGGCGGGCGCGGATTTGTTCCTCGAACCAATGACGCGCGGCGTCGCCGCCGTGGCCGAGCAGCACGGCGCGCGGGGAAACTTGGCCGACGAAGTTCAGCAGGTCGTCGCGGTTGGCGTGCGCGGTGAGGTCGAAGTCCAACACCTCGCACTTGCGCGTGAGGCGCCCCACTCCGGGGCTGAACACGAACGTCTCGCCGTGCTTGGCGGACTTGAGGCGGCCACCCGGTGTGTCAGGGTCGGCGTAACCGACGAAGAAAATGCCGTGGCGTTCGTCGTCCATCATGCGCGCAGCGAGGTCGTGCGCAGCGGTGTTCTCGCTCATCATGCCCGCGGTGATGACAAAGATGCGGCCTTGGCCGGAGAGCTTCATCTTCTGCGCCTGTCCTTTTTCGAGAACGATGATGTTGAGCGCTTCGCGGAGTTGGAGATTCGGGTGGTTGCGGTTGCAACGATGCGCTTCCACGTCGTAAAGCTCGGTGAACACGCGGCCGAGTCCGCCGATGTAGATGGGTTGCGGCTTGAGTTTGCCTTCCTGCATGAGCAAGGCGAGCAGCGCGAGAATCTCCTGCGTGCGGCCGAGCGCGAAGGCGGGGATGAGCACGGTGCCTTTGCGTTTGAGGACGCGGTGGATGCTTTCCACGAGGCGGTCAATCTCGCCTTGGCGCGTGAAGCCAGCGGGCACTTGGCGGTCGCCGCGCGTGGTTTCCATGATGAGCACGTCGGCTTTGATTTTGTCGAAGCGCGCGGCGCGCAGCAGCGTTTGGTCGTGGAAGCAAACGTCGCCGGTGAAGAACAACGATTCCTTTTGGTTGCGAACCAAAACGCCTGCTGAACCGAGCGTGTGACCGGCGTCAAAAAATTCCAGCGTGGGCGAAGTAATTCCGGCGCGGGTTTTTTGGAACGAACCCCATTCGATTTCGCGGTTGTATTTGAAGGCTTGGAAGTGCGGGGTGATTTCTTCCAAGTCGTCGTGGGTGTAGAGCGGGTATTCGCGGATGCCGAGTTCCTCGCGCTGGCGGGTCATGACGTTGACGGAATTGTGCAGGACGCGCTCGGCGATGAGGAAGCTCAGCTCGGTCATCAAGACGTGCGCCTTGGGGAATTGCTCGCACGCGATGGGCAAGCCACCGACGTGGTCGTGGTGGCAGTGCGAGAGCGCGATGGCGTCGAGGTCTTGGCCTTTGGTGGCTTTGAACAGGGGCAGGCCGTCACGGCCTTCGCGTTTGGGATGCATCCCGGCGTCGAGCAGGAGGCGGTGTTCGCCGAGGTCCACGAGCCACGAACTGGCGCCGATGTCCGTGTCGGGGTTGAGATTGGTAATTTTCAAAATTTATTGCGGAGGCATGCCCATGCCGCCTTTGGATTTCATCATGCGCTGCATGGACGCCATCATCATCTGCTGCATGTCGTCGTAAGCAGTGTAGTCCGCAGGTGCCTCGAAGAGCTTTGCGTCGGGCTTGGCGGTGGAAATGTTTTTGAAGGTCATCGTCGCCGTGTTGCCCGCCTCGGTGGACACGATTTGCACGGGAAAATCTTTAAGGTCGGTGGCGTTCCAGAGCGTGGCCTCACGTTTCGCGCCAGAGTCATCAGTGAACACAGCTTTATTTTTTACGCAGGCATGACCGTCAATCGTCTCTTCGCCGAGCTTGGTGAATTCCAGTTTGCCGGCTTTGTCAAAACCCGCCGCGTCCTTCGCGGACAACGTCATCTTCGCGTAAGATTCGAGGCCGGGATAAATGAGATACATCGTCTTGGTGTCTTGCCGCACGATGCTCGAGACTTCGGTCATACCCATCTGTTTCATGGACGCCATCGCGGCGGGCGGCATCTGTTTGGATTTCATTTTGGTCATGTCCGTATCCACGCGGAGCTTGCCTTCGAGCATGGAGTATTTCATTTCGCCAGACATGATTTCCGCGCCGTCTTGGTCGGCGACTTTCATCGCGCAGGTAGCGGTGAACTGCTGGTTGTTGCCGAAAAATTTCAGCATGGCCGTGCTGCCGCCCGCGCTGGCCATCGAACCGGGTTGCGCGGAAACAAACAGCGTGGACGCGAGTAAAGCGGCGAGGAGTAAGAGAGGTTTTTTCATAGCGATGAGTTTCAGAGTGCGGCGGGAGAGTAGTGAGCGGGCGCGATTTAACCAGCCAAATCTGCGTATGAAACGGGGTTTTGCCTTGCAGTCACCGACGTTTGCCGGTTAATTCACCGCGCTTAATTTTATGCCACAACTTGCTTACGTCATCATCACGCCCTACTCGCTCAAGAAGTCCCGCACCGGCGGCATCTTGAGCCGTCTCATCACCCGCACCGGCCTCGAACTCGTCGCCGCCCGGATGTTCGCGCCCAGCGCCGAACTCGTGCAGGAATATTCCGCCGCCGTCATCTCCGCCCACGATCCGCAGGACAAAAAAATCCAAGACCTCATCCACAATTACATTCTCCAAAACCTCGCGCCCGATCCGAAAACCGGTTTGCGCCGTCGCGTCATGGTGCTGCTCTTGCGCGGTGAAGACGCCGTCCGCAAAGCCCGCTCCGTCATCGGCCACATCTCCGCCGACCGCAGCGGCGGCGAAACCATCCGTGACACCTACGGCGACCTCATCCTCGGCGAAAATGGCGAAGTGAAATATTTCGAACCCGCCGTCCTCGCCGCCCCCGCCGCCGAAGAAGCCGAAGCCAAGTTGAAACTTTGGGCGCGCTACTCGGACAAAGACGGCGGCGTGGTGGACAACGTCGTGGACCACAAGCCCGGTGAAAAAGTCGAACGCACCCTCGTCCTCATCAAACCGGATAACTTCCGTTTCCCCACCGGCCGCCCCGGCAACGTCATTGATTTCTTCTCGCGCACCGGCCTCTACATCGTCGGCATCAAAGTGCTCCACATGAGCGTCGCGCAGGCGATGGAATTTTACGGCCCCGTCCGCGAAGTGCTGCGCACCAAATTGAAAGATGTGGTCGGCGGCAAAGCGGTGAACTTGCTGGAAAAAGAACTCGGTTTCAAAATCCCCGCCGACGCCGCGAAACAACTCGGCGAAGTTCTTTGCCCCGCGTTCGGCGACAACCAATTCGACAACATCGTGCGCTTCATGTGCGGCTTCGCCCCCAGTGAACGTCCGCAAGCCGACTGGCCCAAACCCGGCACCGAGAAGTGCATCGCACTCGTCTATGAAGGCGTCAACGCCGTCGCCAAAATCCGCGATGTCCTCGGCCCGACGGATCCCTCGAAGGCGCCGCCCGGTTCCATTCGCCGCGAGTTCGGCTCCACCATCATGGTCAACGCCGCCCACGCCAGCGACGCCCCCGAAAACGCCCAGCGCGAATTCGGCATCGTCCAACCCGGCGAGAACAATTTCAAAGCGCTCGTCGAATCCCTCTACGGCAAAGTTTGAGCACCGTGCCACCGGCATCCTGCCGGTGAGTTTCCGGACGACGTTCGCAAAAATCATTTCAAACCGCGTCGGCAAATTGCGGCGCGGTTTTTTGCCAGCCACTCGCCCGCCGCACTCGCGCCTCACCGCCCACCAAAACGAACCTTGAACAACCCGCCCCGCGTCCCTATCGTCACGGCACGGTAAGAAAAATTTTCGCTCATGCAGAAAAATCAAAAATCTTGGCAGACCTTTGAGGAAATGCGCGCCGCCGCTGATGAGGGCGACGCCATCGCACAGCGTTACCTCGGCATCTGCTACCAGACCGGGCAGGGACTCCAGCAGGATTACGCGCAGTCCATCGCGTGGTTCCGCCTCGCTGCGGCACAGAATGATTCCGCCGCGCAATGCTATCTCGGCTTCTGCTACCAGAACGGCCACGGCGTCCCGCAAGAATTCGGTCAAGCCGCGCTCTGGTTCCGCGAAGCCGCCGAGCTCGGCGATCCCGCCGCGCAATTCAATCTCGGCATCTGCTACGAAACCGGCCAAGGCGTCCCGCAAAATTTTGCCGAAGCGTTGAAATGGTATCGCGAAGCCGCCGAACGCGGCGAACCGCAGGCGCAATTTAACCTCGGAGTTTTCTACGAAGCCGGTCAAGTCCTCGAACGCGATTACGCCGAAGCCGTGAAATGGTATCGCCTCGCCGCCGAACAGGAATGCGCACCCGCGCAATGCAACCTCGGCCTCTGCTACCAGACCGGTCGGGGCGTCCCCGCCGATGTGAACGAAGCGGTGCGTTGGTTCTGCCGCGCCGCCAAGCAAGGCGACAAGACCGCGCAATATAATCTCGGCCTCCACTACGCGAGCATCGAAGCCACGTCGGACGATGCCGCCGCCACGCAGTCCGCGTAAAAACTTTTTCGCCGGAAAATTCTTCGCGTGTTCGAGCTGCTCAAAACTGATTCCGCGTCCAAAGCCCGCTTGGGCAAACTCACCACCGCGCACGGCGTGGTCGAGACGCCTATCTTCATGCCCGTCGGCACGCAAGCCAGCGTGAAGGCGCTCGACCTGCGCGAGCTGCACGAGACCGGCACGCAGATTTTGCTCGGCAACACTTACCACCTGAATCTGCGACCCGGTTTGGAAATTATTTCCGCCGCCGGTGGCTTGCACAAATTCATGAATTGGGAGAAGCCCATTCTCACCGACAGCGGCGGCTTCCAAGTTTTCAGCCTCGCCAAGATTCGCAAGATGAAGGAACACGGCGTGGAGTTCCGTTCGCATATTGACGGCTCGCTGTGCTTTCTCGGCCCGAAAGAATCCATGCACATTCAGCGCACGCTCGGCTCGGATGTCGCGATGGTTTTTGATGAATGTCCCGCGCACGACGCTCCGCCCAAAGCGCAACGCGAAGCTGTCGAGCGCACCATCCGTTGGGCGCGCGAATGTCGTGAGCAACCGCGCGCACCCGGTCAACTCGTCTTCGGCATTTGCCAAGGCGGCGTGAATCCCGTGCTGCGCGAAGAGTGCGCCAAAGCCATCGTGCCCATGGAATTTGACGGCTACGCCATCGGCGGCGTGAGCGTTGGCGAACCCGAACCGGAAATGATGAAGGCCGTGGAACTCGCCGAGCCGCACTTGCCCGCGCACAAACCGCGCTACGCGATGGGCCTCGGCACGCCCGCGCAACTCGTGGAACTCGTCGCTCGCGGCGTGGATATGTTCGATTGCGTCCTGCCCACGCGCGTTGCGCGCAACGGCACAGCTTACACGCGCGCCGGAGCCGTGAGTATCAAAGGCGGATTCAACAAACTAGACTTTGGCCCCATTGAACCCGGCTGCGAATGTTTCGCCTGCCAGCATCACACCCGCGCCTACCTGCGCCACCTGCTCAACGTGAACGAGATTCTCGGCCTGCGGATGTTGAGCGTCCACAATTCCTATTTCTTCATCAAGATCATGTCCGAGATTCGCGCGCACCTTGCGGCGGGAACGTTCGGCGAGTTCCGCCGCGAATTCATCGCGGGCTTCCGCCCCTCGCGCAAAGTGCTCGAACAACGCGCTGCTGCCGTTAAATGAGGAAGCCAGGAAACCAAGAAGAAAATTCCGTCTCCTAGTTTCTTGGCTTCCTTATTCAATCAGGCTCTACATTTGCCTCATTGTGAATAAATAGTTTTTTACTTTTGCAGAATTGCAGAGTAGAAATCTCCCCGTCGTTAGTCGTTTCACCGTTTGCCCGGCAGTTTCCCCCTCCAACTCGGCCGAGCAAAAAATCATTCGTCACATGAACTCATTCTATCTTTTTGCCGTCGCTGGAGGGTCTACCAACCAGCTTGAACTTTTTTACATCTGGAGCCGGGCGACCGTCGAAGCCAAGGCCATCATCATCTTCCTTGGCATTTTTTCCATCATGGCGTGGGGTGTAATGATTTCCAAAAGCCTCCAGATGCGCCGCGCCAAACGGCTCAACGCGCTCTTCGCCACCGAATTCAAAAATCAAAAAGCCGTGCTCGAAATGTTTGACCGCCGTGTAGAGGCACATGGCTGCCCGCTCTTCGCAGTCTACCAAACTGGCGGCATCGAGCTTGATGCGCGTTTGAAAAATAGCGACGGCTCGCGCAAACCGTTCGTCTCCCTCAAAGGCATGGAACACGTCAAGCGCTCCATCGAAAACACCGTCGCACAAGAAGCGTTGCAACTGGAATCCGGCCTCATCCTGCTCGCCATCGCGGTGAGCGGCGGGCCGTTCCTCGGTTTGCTTGGCACGGTGTGGGGCGTGATGAGCACGTTCGCGGGTATCGCGCAAGCGGCAGCGGCGGGCGGACGAGCGGATTTGTCGGTGATGGCACCGGGCGTTTCTGCCGCGCTTATCACAACGGTGGCTGGCTTGCTGGTGGCGATTCCTTCGATGTTCGCCTACAACTGGCTCGTGCACAGCCTGCGCACGTTCACCGTCGGTTTGGATAATTTTGCGCAAGAACTCGTGTCGAAGATGGAAACCGAATACCTCGAAGACAAATGAGAAGGTTCTCCCAACGCAGCCACCTCGTGACGTTGAACGAAATCAACATCACGCCGCTCCTCGACCTCGCGTTCGTGCTGCTGATTATTTTTATCATCACTACGCCGCTGTTGGAGAATAGCATCAACCTGAAACTCCCCGTCGGTGGCGCGGCTAACAAGACGCCCAACAAGTCCGACATCAAGACCGTCGAGATTTCGCAGAACGGAAATTACACCTTTGACCGCCGTCGCCTCTCACTCGCGCAACTTGAGACCGCGCTCGTGAACCAATACCGCGCCAATCCGAATCTCATCGTCTACATCCGCGCCGACGCCACCGGTTTCAACAAGGATACCTACGCTGTGATTGACGCCTGCCAGCGTAACGGCATCACGCGCTTCTCGCTCGCCACCGAACCTGCCCGCAAATGACGCGCCTGCAAAAAAAGTGTTACTTCGCCGCCGCTGGTTTTCACCTGCTGCTGCTGGTGATCCTTTTGGTCGGCCCGGCGTTCCTCACGTCGCATGAGCAGGCGGACGATTTGCCCGTGCTGGATTTCATTCCGCTCCGGGCGACCGATTTGCCCTTCAGCAACGCTGGTGGCACACCCAACGCCGAGCCGCCCAAGCCCACACCGCCTGCGCCGGAGCCTCTCGCCGCCGAGCCAACGCCCGAGCCACCAAAAACCATCATCGAAAAAATCTTCAAGGCCGCACCTCCCGAAGATCCGCAGGTCAAACCCGAACCGGTCGAGCCAAAGCCGGAGCCGAAGCAAATTGAAACGTCTTCACAACGCGTCACGGTCAAGCCGCAAGACGTGGATGACAAAAAAACTTCCAGCAAGACCAAGATTGAAGTCAGCAGCACCAAAGTTAAACGCAGCGCACCCACCGTCAAAACTCACAAGCCCACGCCCGACACTTCCGCCGAAGACGACGCCCGCGCCGAACGCGCGGCAGCGGTCGCTGCCGCAAAGGCGCAGCGCGACCGGGTTCGTCTAGCCGCTAACAACATTTCCCACGGCCTCTCCAGCAGCACGAGCGTCACGATGCCCGGCCCCGGCGGCGAGGCTTACGCCAACTACGCGCAAATCGTGAAGAGCAAATACACGCAGGAGTGGAACGTTCCCGATGACATGGCTGACGACAGCGCCACCGCCAAAGTCAGCGTGACCATCGCGCGCGACGGCACGGTGGTGGAAGCGCACGTCACCCGCGAATCCGGCAGCGCGGCGACCGACCGCTCCGTGCGCGAAGTGTTGAACCGTGTGAAATACATCGGCGTCCCGTTTCCCGCTGGTTCCAAAGACGACCAGCGCACATTCATCATCAACTTCAATCTCAAAGCTAAAAAATTACTCGGATGAAAATTAAATTCACACTCACGCTCCTGATTGCTTGCCTCGGCAATTTTGTTTTCGCACAAAACGAAATCACCATCACGCAAGAAGCCAACGCGCCCGGCGCCACCAAGCCCATTTTAATTTCCGTCACCGGACTCACCGGCGAAGCGGCGGAAGTGTTGCAATTCGATTTGACCGTGCAGGGTTTCAAGCTTGTCCCCGCCGACGCCGCAGAACATGAAGTCACCGGCGCGAACGTCGGCAACGTTCAAGGCAAACTCGCCAACCGCGTCACCAAGACCGTGAGCTTCGCCAAGTCCTACACCGGCGGCTCCACGCGCGTGCAAGCCCACGCGCTCGCCGACGACATCGTCGAAGCCATCACCAAGCGCAAAGGCATCGGCCAGACGCGCGTCGCCTACAAATCCAAAGCGAGCGGCAGCGGCGAAATTTTCGTCGCCGACTTCGACGGCCACAACTCGCAGCAAGTCACGCGCGACGCCGCGATTGTGACCTCGCCCTGCTGGATTCCCGGCCAACTCGGTTTGCTCTACACCTCCTACAAGCTCGGCAAACCGGAAATTTTCCAGCACAACTTGAGCAGCGGCGAGCGCAAAAAATTCACCTCGAACAACGGCGACAATTTCAGTCCCGCCATCTCACCCGACGGACGCCGCGTGGCGTTCATCTCCAACAAAGGCGGCTGGGTGGACCTCTACGTCTGCAACCGCGACGGCTCCGGCATGAAGCAATTGACCACCTCGCGGCAGGACGAATCTTCGCCGTGCTGGTCGCCAGACAGCCAGACGATTTGCTACGCGGGCAAAGTCGGTGAACGCCGTTCGCTCTTCAAAATTTCCGCCGACGGCGGTTCGCCCACGCGTATCCCGACGAGCGGCGTGTCCAGCCCCACCGAGCCGGATTGGTCGCCGGACGGCAAGTGGATTGCTTTCACCCGGCAAGGTGCGGGCTTTGAGATTTGCGTCGTTCCCGCGTCCGGCGGCGAGGCGACCGTGCTCGTGGCGGGCGAAGACCCGTCGTGGGCGGCGAACTCCCGGACTTTGATTTTCGCGCGTGAGATTGGGCATATCTACACCTTGTCGGTGCTTGACGCATTCACCAAACAAAGCAAAGATGTGGCGCGAATTTCTGGTAGTAACTCCCAACCCAGTTGGCGGAAGTAACGGGTGGTTTTGCGGAAACTTTTAACGAACGGACTTTAACAAACAGAAAAAAATATGAAAAACATGAGTTTAAAAACACTGACAATGATTCTGGCACTGGCTTGCCTCGTGGCGACGGGTTGCCGCAAGAAACCGGCGGGCGTAACGCCGATTCCGAATTCTAAATCCGGACAAGTCTACGATCCAAACTTGCAGCAGCCGCCAATCACTGACCCAAGCCAGGATCCGAACCGTAAGCCGATTGGCGAGACTGATCCGCTCGCGCACCCGCCCGGCCCCGGCCATCTCGGTTGGAACGCAAACACCGAAGCCCTCAAAGCCGAGACCGTTTATTTCGACTACGACAGCGCGACGGTCAAAGCCAGCGAGCAATCCAAAGTTGCCAGCGTTGTTTCCTACTTGAAGTCCAACAGCTCCGCCGCCGTCCGCGTCGAAGGCAATTGCGACGAACGCGGCACGGAAGAATACAACCGCGCCCTCGGCGAACGCCGCGCGCTCGCCATCCGCGAAGCGCTCATCCAAGCCGGCATCGCCGCTGACCGCGTGGACACCTTGAGCAACGGCGAAGACAAACCCGCCGAAGCCGGTCACAACGCCGCCGCTTGGGACAAAAACCGCCGGGGTGACTTCATCGTCCTGACCGCGCCGTAATTCAGCCGCTCAATTTCTTCACGCAGCGCGGAGCCAAAAGCTCCGCGCTG
>JBJOPC010000154.1:0-2900 GCA_046050965.1 Verrucomicrobiota bacterium
GCAATCCCGCCGGGCGCGGAGAAACGCTGACCCATGACCGAGTCCGCCACCGGCCTCATCGTCCGCACGCGACCGCTCACGGAGACGAGCCTCATCGTCCACTGGCTCACGCCGGAACTCGGGCGCATCGCGACGGTGGCGAAGGGAGCGCGGCGTCCGAAATCCACTTTTCGCGGCAAGCTCGATCTGTTTTACGAGGCGGACTTCAGCTTCCAGCGCAGCCGCCGCTCGGAGTTGCACGCGTTGCGCGAGGTGAAGTTGCGCGGCACAAACGAATCGTTGCGCGGCGAACTCGCCTACCTCCAGCAAGCCGCCTACTGCGCGCGGCTCATCGAGCAAGCCACCGAGACGGAGACTCCCCTGCCCGGCGTGTTCGCATTGCTGCATGGCCTGCTCGCGCATCTGCCGAAGCAACCGGCACAGGCGCAGACGATCTTTGCGTTTGAATTCAAAATGCTCGAGGAACTCGGCCAGTCGCCCGACCTCGAAGAATCGCACCTGACGCCCGGCGCAAAAAAGATCGCGCTCGCACTACGTGAAAATGAGTGGGAAGGAATCGCTCGGCTGAAGTTGAGCGCGGCTCAAGAGAAAGAGTTGCAGCAGTTCCTTCACGGCTTCCTGACCTTTCACCTCGGTGGAATCCCAAAAGGCCGCGTCACTTCGCCGTGCCCCAGCGCCGGTGCATGAACTTTTCGAACGGTGAGAAAAGGATGATGTCCGCCAGCAAGCCGATGGCGACAATCACAATCATGATGCCCAGCACCTGTTCCATCGCGTTCAGTTCGCGACCGTAGTGCAGCAGGTTGCCGAGGCCAAGTCCGGTCACGATGGTGATGAAGATTTCCGCGCCCATCAGCGAACGCCACGCGAACGCCCAGCCTTGCTTCATGCCGCTCACCACGAACGGCAGCGACGCCGGCAGCACCACATACGTCCACGTATGCAGCCCGCGCGAACCCATCGTGCGCGCCGCGCGGACGTAAATCGGCGGCACGTTGCGCACGCCCGCTTCCGTCGCGAGCATCACGCTCCAGAGCGAACCCATCACGACGATGAAGAACATCGCCGTCTCCGATTGCCCGAACCACAGCAGCGCTAGCGGCGTCCAGCACACGCTCGGCAACGTCTGCAAACCCAGCGCGAGCAAACCCAGCGTGTCCTGCACAAACCGGAAACGCGCCGACAACAAACCGAGCGGCAAACCGATGACGATGCTCGCAAAATAGCCGAGCAACAGCCGCTTCATCGTCACCCAGCTCGCGTCGAACAAAGTCCCGTCGCGCGCCGCGTCCACGAGGTATTGCCCCACCGCGAGCGGTTCAGGCACGAGCACTTTGCTCCAGCAACCGGCGCGCACGAGCAATTCCCAAACAATCAGGATGACAACAAACGTCAGCGATGCAGTAATCCAGCGTCTCATTCGGAAGCCTCCGTCAATTCCGGTTTCAAATGCCGCTTCAATGCGCGCGTGATCTCCGTGGAATATTTTGCCAAGTCCACGCTGTTGATGTCGCGCGCGCGCGGCAGGCCAATCTCGAACTGCTCCTGAATCCGCCCCGGATGCGGCGAAAACAAAATCACGCGGTCGCCGAGGCAGACCGCTTCGCGGACGTTGTGAGTTACGAAGATGATGGTCTTGCGGCGCTTCGCCCAGATTTCTTGGATGTCGCCGTAAAGTTGTTCGCGCGTCATGGCGTCCAGCGCGGCGAACGGTTCGTCCATGAGCAGCATGCGCGGATTCGGCGCGAGCGCGCGGGCGAGAGCCACGCGCTGCTTCATGCCGCCGGAAAGTTCGTGGACATTCGCGTGCGCGAATTTTTCCAAGCCGACGAGCTTCAAATAAAACATCGCCACGTCTTCGCGCTCCTTCGGCTGCAAACCGTGTTTCAGTTTCAAACCGAACAGCACGTTGCCCATCACGTCGAGCCACGGATACAGCGCCGATTCCTGAAACATCACCATGCGGTCGCTGCCCGGCCCGGCGAGCGGCTGGCCGTCAATCGTCACCGTGCCCGCGTCCGGTTGGTCGAGGCCGGCGACGATGTTGAGCAGCGTGGACTTGCCGCAACCGCTTGGCCCGACGAGGCACACGAACTCGCCCTCGCGGACGTTGAGGCTCACGTTGTCGAGCGCGTGCGTCGCACCGCGCTCGGTCGTGAACGATTTGGAAACGCCGCTCACGGAAAGTTTTTCCGCGCGCGCCGTCCGGGTGGTGTCGGTGGTGCTCATCATTTCACCTCGGGTAAATTTTTCTCGCGCAACACTTCGTTCAACAGTTTCAAATCATAAATCCGCGACAAGTCCGGCGTCTCCCGCAGGAAACCAACTGACTGCGCGTCCGCCGCCGACTTCATCAGCGACGCGCTCATGGGATCGTCGGTAATGTCAATCCGCCGCCACGCGCTGTCGAGGATTTCCGGCTTGAGCGACTTGCTCGTCTCGGCCTTCAACTCCGCGTTGAGCAGCCGCTTCGCTTCGTCAGGATTCACCTGAATCCACGCGGTCAACTCCACTTGCGCTGCAATCCACTTTTTGACGAGCGCGGGCTGGTCGCGCAGAAATTCTGCGCGGCTCACGAGATGCGTCGTGACATATTTGCCGTCCGGCCACAGCGATTTTTCTTCGAGATAAATCTTCGCGCCCGCCTCCGCTTCGAGCCGGCTCACCCACGGTTCAACCGTCCACGCCGCGTCGAGGTCGCCGCGCTGGAACATCGTGAGCTGGTCGGGATTCGCCACCGGCAGCACCGCAAGGTCACCGCCGGTGAGCGTGAAATGATAGCCGTGAGCCTTCAGCCACGCGCGCGCCGCCACGTCCTGCGTGTTGCCAAGCTGCGGCGTGGCGAACTTCTTCTTTTTGAAATCGCCGTCAGCTTTGATGCCCGCCGCCGGGCGCACCAC
>JBJOPC010000155.1:0-2563 GCA_046050965.1 Verrucomicrobiota bacterium
AAGAAACAAAACGACAGTGTGCTGAAGCAGAACGAAGAGTTGAAAAAACTTATGACCGAGCGCAACGAACTCGCGGTCAAACTCAACAAGCTTACCGAGGAATACAACGACCTCGTCAAGAAATGGAATGAGTTGCAGCAGAAACTTTCCGCCCCGCCCGCTGCGCCGTCCGCCCTCCGCACTTACCATCCGGTGTTCGCGTAGTTAGCCGTTCAAATCTCCACCGCCACCAAGCGGCGCAATTTCAGAAAGTGCAAGTGGCAGTCGCGCACGGGGGCGCGGTAGATGCGCGCGAGCGCGCGCGCGTAGAGCAGGAGTTGCTGACGATATTTTTCCGTGCGCGCGTCCAGTCCGGCTTCATCTACGGCGTCGGTCTTGAAATCCACGAGCCAGATTTCTTTTCCCGGAAAAATCACCGCGAGATCCACCGCGCCTTGCACGGTTACGAATTCATCTTCGGGCAACTCGGAATTCGCAGGCAGCAAATCCAGTTCGCGCAAATCTTTGGTGGTCATGCGCGCGGTGAACGGCAGTTCGCGATGCACATTCTGTGCAGGCGCGCGGCGGACGCGCTGGCCGAATTCCGACTGCCAGAAATCCGCTAGCGCGGCGAAGTCGAGCGCGGCGAAGTCTTCCGCCGATAAAATCCCGGCCTCCAAAAAACCGTTGGCCTGATTGCGTAAATCTAACTCCGTATCCGCACGGTCGAGCGCGAGCAGTTGCAGAAACTTGTGGTGCGTCGTGCCGCTCTCGACGGCAGAAAGTTGCCCGGGCGTTTTCGCGGTAGGTGTGAACTGCGAGCCGATACGCAGCACGTCGTCTGTGATGAGGCGGCGGCGCAGGACGGACACGGAAGTTTTGGCCGGCTCGCTGCGTGCGGCGGCGTGGGCGTAACGCCATGCGAGCGCCGCTTCGATGGTGGCGAGTTGCTCTGGAGTTGGCGCGGTCAATTCCGGCTCGCTCGCTGAATCGTTCTTGGTCGGCGTAGTTGCTGAAAAAACTTCGGCCAGCGCGTCGTGAAATTCCCAGCGCACGAAATCTTGTTCGCCGCTGTAGTCGTCGCGCCACGCGTCGTCGCGGTCTTGTTGCGTGAACCAGAGGCGCAGCCACGCGAGAAAATTATTCGCCTTGAGCAGCGCGTGGTCGTTGAGCGGGGACGCTTCCTGCCAGCGCGCGGCTTCGTCGGCGCGCGTGGCGGAGCCGACGAGGACGAGGTGGTCGCGGGCGCGCGTGAGGGCGACATAGAGCAGACGCATTTCTTCGCCCAGCAGCGCACGGCGTTCGCGTTGCGTGGCCGCCCAATGCGCGATGCTCGGATACCGCGACCGCGCGCCGGGCGGTTGCACGCGCGGGCAAAGTCCGAATTCTTCATCGAGCAAAATGTCCGCGCGCAGGTCGAGTAGATTGAACGGCGCGCCGAGTCCAGCGACGGCGACGATGGGAAATTCCAACCCTTTGCTGGAATGGATGGTCATCAAACGCACGGTATTTACAGCGGCAACGGCGGCGGGTTCGTGACGCACTTCGGCGTCCGTTTGCGCGGCGATGAATTGCAGAAAGCGGAAAAGTCCTTCGCGTTGATAAGGGTCGAATCGGCGCGCGAGTTCCACGAACCGGCGGATGTTGGCTACGCGCGCTGCGCCGCGTTCGTCCGCGAGCAGCAGAGCTTCGTAGTGCGTGGCAGCGAGCGCGGTTTCGAGGCAGTGCGTGACGGAGGAGTGGCGGGCGAGTTCGCGCCACGCGGCGAATTGCGCGAGGAAAGTTTGGAGCGTGGCGGCGAGTTTTAAGTTTTGAGTTTTAAGTTTTGAGTTCTGCAAGGCAGTCCAAAACAAATCACGTCCGCCGCTGATGCGAATCTCCGCGAGTTCGTCCGGCGTGAGGCCGACGAGCGGCGAGCGCAGCACGGCGAGCAGCGGCACATCTTGCAGCGGATTGTCGAGGAGCTTGAGCAGGTTGAGCAGGTCGGTGACTTCGAGGGCGTCGAGGAAACCAGCGCGCGCGGCGTGGAGCGGGACGCCGGCGCGATGAAATTCTTTGGCAAAAATTTCCGCGCGCCCGGATACGCCGCGCAGCAGCACGACCATGTCGCGGAATTCCACGGGCAAAAACTTTTTCTCGGTCTTGCTCCAGACTTGGTAGCCGGATTTTTTTAACTCTGCAAAACGGTGCGCGATGAGCCGCGCCTCGCGTTCAGTGGTTTGCAGGTCGGCGATGTCGCCGTTGGCTTCTTCCGCTTCGCGGTCGAAATCTTTGGTGATGACATGCAACTCGGTGCGCGCGGTGGTTTCGCTGGCGAGTGCGAGGGCGGCGCGGCCAGCGGCGTTGCCGAACTGGAGTTCAGCGTTGGCATCGTAATGCAGTCCGCCGAGGACGGGGCGCATGACGGTGCGGAAAAGTGAGTTGATGAAATGCAGCAAGGCTTCGCGGCTGCGGAAATTTTCCGCGAGCGGCAAACATTGCGGCCAAGATTTTTCGTAGTGCTGGAAGATGCGCGGGTCGGCGAGGCGGAAACGGTAGATGCTTTGTTTCACATCGCCGACGAGAAAGCGGTTGGCGTGGAGTG
>JBJOPC010000156.1:0-2954 GCA_046050965.1 Verrucomicrobiota bacterium
ATCAAGATTCGCAGCGAGCGGTCAGAGATCGAGCAAAGGAAAATCGAAGTGCTGGGCGGCAAGCCCAAGCCGCTTGAGCCGGAGGACATGGCCTCGCGAGAGGCCACCTACCAGCGGCTCAGCACGCCGAAGACGCCGAATTTTTCGATGCCTCACAATCTTTTCAACCCTGTCCCGTGGCAGCGGAAGCCAGATGGCACTTTGATAAAAATCGTCAGCGACAACACCGTTGGTCCGGGCGCGGTGGCGATTGTGAAGATGAATCCACTCTACACGACGATTTCCGTCGAGGCGTCCACCGATACGAACGCCACGCTCTACGTCGTCATTGTTGAGCGCGAGGCGGAATTGCTCGCCGCGAAGCGCCGCAAAAAAACCGTGCTGGTTTCTGCGGGCGCGAAGAACGAATTCTTCGCCGTGCGCGACATCAAGGGCACGCCCGACAAGCCGGAGTTGAAGCTGGAACTTACCGACACCGGCGCTCAAATTACCATCACGCCCGAGCAGCCGTTCAAGCGCGTGGACGGATATTCGGTGGACTTGAAATACGAACCGGAGAAAAACCGGGCGTGGACCGCTCGCCGTGTTGGCGACCGGCTCGGAACTTTTGCAGGTGATGATTTTTCCGTCGCGGCCATAAATCTCGTTGCTACGAACCAATACGAGGTTGTATTGTCAGCCCGTTCAACTGGAAAGAAAACAACGATTCGACAAAACGCCGGCAAGTGATAGATTGCATCCGATTTTCGCATTAAACAGATTCAAGACCCAACATCATGATCAAAGCAGCCACTACTTCGCTAAGCCTCGCCATCCTGATTACCTTTGCCGCTTCCGTACCCGCCCAGATGTCGCCGGGGAGCGACGCCGACAGCGCCGTGCAGGAAGCTGTGCGCCGGCAGGCATTCACCGTTGAGTTGCGCCAGCATCTCGCTGAGGCGCGCACCGCAGCCCAGAGCAAAAACTTTCCTGCCGCCGGAAAACTGTATGAGATGTCCTATGCTCTCTGCCAGAAAATCGGTTCGGGCGTGGATGCTGAAACGAAGACTGCCGTCGAAGGCGTCGTTTCCGTGCGCACGGAGCTCGCACGTGAGGCGCAGCAGCACGGTGATTACAAGGACGCCGATGCCCAGATTCGTTCGGCTCTGCGTGATGACCCCAAAAACCAGAACCTCATCGCCCTGAAGAAGAGTAATGACAATATGCTTGCGGCCCAGGCCGGACGCATCCCCAGTACTGAGACTGTGGAAAAAGTCCCTGGCATCATCACCAACTCCATCAAAGCCGCCACACTCGTGCAGGACGGTAAGCTGCTCTACGAACTCGGCAAATGGGACGAGGCGGAGATCAAACTTAAGCAGGCGATCGCCGCAGACCCGGCCAATAAAACTTCAGCGTATTATCTTAGCCTCATCGAGGAAGCTCGATTCCGCTCCGCTGACCGCAATCGTGAATTGATGGCGCGCAAAAGTATCGTTGATATCGAGGACGCTTGGATGCCGCCGGTAAAGCGCGACACGCTTCCCAAGCCCAACGCCTCGGCACGCACCGAAATTGTCCACACCGGCACAGGTCGGCAGGCGATTCTCGCGAAGCTGGATAAAATCCAGTTGAGCGATGTCAAATATGACAACATGGAGCTGGGCGTTGTCGTTGGAATTCTGGCCGGCAAGATTAAGGACGTCGACCCTGACAAAGTTGGCATCAACTTTCTGGTGTTGTCCGACGCAGCCACGCCCACCGCACAGCCCGGCGCGGTTGATGCGAACGGGTTGCCGATTACGACGGCTGCAAGCGAGCAGGTGGATTTGGGAACAGTGCGCGTGAAGATTGGAACTCCGCTGAATGGTGTGCGTCTGGCCGATGTGTTGGATGCGATTGTGAAGACGGCCGAGAGGCCGATTAAATACTCCGTGGAAGATTACGCAGTCGTGTTCTCATCGCGGCAGTTGGAGTCGACGCCGCTGTCCACGCGGCAGTACAAAATTGACCCGAACACGTTCAGTCAGGGACTGGAGAGCGTACAGTCCGTGGCGTTGGGAAGCGCTGGTGGTGGTAAAGGCGGTGGCGGTGGTCAAGGTGGGCAGGCTGCCGTTGCGCGTGTGAATCCGGCGGGGGCTGCGGGCGGCGGCGGCGGCGGCCGTGGCGGTGGTGGCGGTGGTGGCGGCATTAGTTTTGTCACCAAAACGAACTCGATGGAGGCTGTGCAAGAGACGGTGCGTGCGTTCTTCCGTGCGGCGGGTGTGGATTTTCCGCGTCCGAACGACCCGAGCAACGGCAAGACGATGTTCTTCAATGACCGCCGCGGCATCTTGTTCGTCCGCGCCACGCTTGCGGACTTGGACATCATTGACGCGGCCATTCAAGTGCTCAACGTCGCGCCGCCGATGGTGAACATCAAGGCGCGTATCATGGAAATCAAGCAGGCTGACTCCCGTGCGCTGGGTTTCAACTGGTATTTGGGCAACACACTGCTGGGCAGCGGCACGGCTGGGGTACAGGGTGGCACAGCGCCTTCCTTTAGCGGCGCGCCAAGTTCAGCAAATCCGACCGGCGTATTCCCCGGTCCGTTTGGTGCGGGAACGGTATTCCCTGCAACGACGGATAATTTAATTTCGCAAGGCCTGCGTAACGTCGTATTCACCGATGCGACTGGGACAGGGCAGAAATCGGCGAATTCAAGCGCCGCGCCCTCGCTGGCAACGGTCACGGGCATTCTCACCGACCCGCAATTCCGCATGGTCATTAATGCGCTAGACCAGCGTGATGGTGTGGACTTGTTGAGTGCGCCCGAGTTGACGACGATGAGCGGTCGTCAGGCACAGGTTGAGGTGGCCGATGTGCTGACGATTGTGGTGGGAACGGATGTGAGCCAGACTGCGAGCAGCAACGCGATTGGATCGACGATTACCTACACGACAGAAACGTTGCCGTTCGGTCCGCTGCTGGACGTG
>JBJOPC010000157.1:0-5758 GCA_046050965.1 Verrucomicrobiota bacterium
TCATCGGCCACGACGCTAACGGCGATGGCAAAGGCGAGCCAGTTGCGACGCTGAAGAAGCCGAACGCCGGCAAAAATTTTCCCATCGCCGTGCCGCCCACGAGCGATGAATTCACGTCGTCCAAGCTCGGACTGCAATGGCAATGGCAGGCGAACGCGAAAACGAATTGGGCGTCGCTCACCGCCCATCCTGGTTCGTTGCGCCTCTTCGCGCAACCACAGCCCGCGACGAACAATCTCTGGCCGACCTCGAACTTGTTGCTCCAGAAATTTCCCGCGCTCGAATTCACCGCCGAAGCCGAATTGGATTTCTCCGCGCTCGCCATTGGCGAACGCGCGGGCGTTCTCGTCATGGGCATGGACTACTCGTATCTCGCCGTTGAGCGCACCGCGAAGGGTTTTCAACTCGTGCGCGCTAGTTGCGAAGACGCACCCGCCGGGAGCCATGAGTCGCGCGAAGCAATCGTCGAGTGCGCAGGCAAGTCCATGACGCTGCGCGTCCGTGTTCGTGCGGGAGCCAAGTGTGAATTTAGTTTCCGCGAAGATGAGGGCGGTGAATTTACCGCCGTCGGCGAAGCGTTCACCGCGCGGGAAGGTAAATGGATTGGCGCGAAGCTCGGCGTCTTCGCCCTCGCGCCCACCACCGCGAAGCCGAGTGGATACGCGGACTTTGCTTTCTTCCGCGTCATGGGGAACCGTTAATGCGATTAATGCGATGAATCTATTGCAGACAAAAATATTCCTCGCCCTCGCGCTACTAGTTTGCGCGGATGCCCACGTCTTTTCCCAGACCAACGTCCTGCTGCCCACCATTCCCACCAATACCTACTACGTCACCAACTTCGGCGCGCTCGGCGACAACGCCAAGGACAACACCACCAACATCCAGAACTGCATCAACGCCGCCAGCACCGGCGGCGGCGGCGTGGTGGAAATCACAACGGGAAATTTTCTATCTGGCCCGCTCACGATGAAAAGCAGCATCAACTTGAAGGTTGATGGCGGCGCAGTGTTGCGGATGTTGCCACTCGATCGCTATCCCGGCGGTGTCACGAACGGCTATAATTTCATCACCGCGTCGAGCCTGCATGACATCGCCATCACTGGCCCCGGCGCGATTGACGGTCAAGGCGCGCCGTGGTGGCCTTACGCCAACACGAACGGCGCACTTCGTCCACGCATGATTGCTCCGTCCAGTTGTTCGCGCCTGCTCATTCAATTCGTCACGCTCTCCAACTCCCCCATGTTTCACATCGCTGTCGGCGGCAAGTCCGCCAACGTCACCGTGCAAGGCGTCATCATCCGCGCACCGTCTTCCAGCGACCCCGTCACGCCCGGCCACAACACCGACGCCTGTGACGTCAGCGGCACGAACATCATCGTCCGCGATTGCGACATCAGCGTGGGCGATGACAACTATACTTGCGGCGGCAGCACCTCGGACGTGCTGCTCACGAATAACACTTACGGCAACGGCCACGGCGTCTCCATCGGCAGTTACACTTCGCCCTCCGTCTCCAACATCACCGTTATCAACTGCACCTTCAACAACACCGACCAAGGCATCCGCATCAAATCCGATCGCGACCGTGGCGGCCTCGTGCAAAACATTCGTTACTACAATCTCTCAATGACGAACGTCCTGCGCCCCATTCTCATCTACACCTGTTACACCAACACCAACTCCATCTACCGCGCAGTTGACAGCATCACGCCCGCCGTCGCCGCCTCGTATCCATCCGCCGCCGTCATCTCCACGACGCCCACCTTCCGCAACATCACCATCAGCAACCTCACCGCCACCACGCCGAGCGGGCGCACGGCGGGTTTGATTTGGGGTTTGCCCGAAATGAGCATCAGCAACGTCACGCTCGCCAATGTGAAGATCAACGGCGGAAAAACCTTCGGCCTCTACAACGTGAAAAATGTGAAGGTCATTGACAGCGCCATCACCGTGCCATCCGGCACGAGCCAGTTCTCCTTCTTTAACTCGCAAATCACCTTCACCAACTCCGCGCCGTCCAACAACGTCGTCACACTCGACGGCGCAACGACGAACACGACTGCCAACCAGCTCACGTTCTACAACGCCGCCGCTGCGCTTCAAAAAACCAACGCCCTCGCCGTCGCGCCCGTCGTCATGCTCGGCGCCGCCACGTTCACCGTCAGCAACCACCTCGCGCTGTCGCCCGCGTCGCAGTTCAACTTCGTCCTCGGCACGAACGCCGCTACTGTGGCCGTGCGGAGCAATTTAGTTTTCGACGGCAACTACAATTTCATCGCTGGCGCCGGTTTCACGAACGGAAGTTTCACGCTCTTCAATTACGGTGGCGCGCTCACCTTCGCTGCGCCGACGAACGTCAGCGCGCCCAGCGGCTACAATTATTCCTTCGACACCAACACCGCCGGGCAAGTGCGCTTGCTCGTCTCACAACCGTCGCCGCCGAGTTTCGCCAGCATCAGCCTCAACGGCACACAACTCGTCGCGAGCGGCACGAGCGGCTACTCGAATGGCAACTACACTTGCTATCTCCTCGCTTCGACGAACCTCACGTTGCCTTCGAGCAACTGGACGCGCCTCGCGACGAACAGCTTTTCTGCCACGGGAGGTTTCACCTTCACCAACCCCGTCGGCAGCAATGCGCCGCTGAACTTTTTCCGCGTGATGGGAAATTGAACCGACTAATCAACCCGCATGAAATTCCCTTTTGTGTTCTTGCTCGCCGTTGGCACGACCCAATTACTAGCGCAAACCAATGTCCAGTTGCCCACCATTCCCGCGAGTGTTTTTTACGTCACCAACTACAGCGCAGTCGGTGACGGCGTGACGACCAACACCACGGCGATTCAAAATGCCATCAACGCCGCCAACGCTGCTGGCGGCGGCACGGTCATCGTCACGCCGGGAAATTATTTGTGCGGCCCGCTGGCGATGAAAAACAATCTGTATTTCAAAATCCAAACCAACGCCACGCTCACGATGTTGCCAATTGATAAATATCCCAGCGGCGTCACCAACCCCGTCAGCTTCCTCTCCGCTTCGAGCCTGCACGATATTCAAATCGGTGGCGGCGGCGGCATCGAAGGCCAGGGCTTGCCGTGGTGGCAAGCCAGCGAGACCAACAGCGCGGCGAACCGTCCCAACATGATTAACCTCTCCGCTTGCTCGAAAATTCTCATCCAAGATTTGTCCTGCTCCAACTCCCCTTCGCCGTTCCTCGTCTTCAAGGGCAACGCCGGGAACATCACCGTCCAACGCGTCACCATCGTCGCTCCGTCGTCCGCCGCCACACCGCCCTCGCACAACACCGACGCCATTGACCTCGCCGAGACCAACACCATCATTCGCGACTGCTACATCAGCACCGGCGACGACAATCTCGCCGTCGGCAGCAGCGGCTCCGCGTCGCACGGCATTTTGATGAGCAACTGTTTTCTCGGCGACGGCCACGGCGTGAGCATCGGCAGTTTTACTTCCGGCGACGTTTCCAATCTCACCGTCATCAACTGCAACTTCAACGGCACGGACAACGGCATCCGTTTGAAATCCTCTCGCGGTCGCGGCGGCATCATTCAAAACTGCAATTACTACAACCTCACGATGACCAACGTGGGCTGGCCGTTCTTCATTTACAGCTACTACGAACTCGGTTTGGGAACCATCACTGGCGTCACGCCGCTGTTCGCCGCGAACTACGCCGCGACCGATACCGAAACCAACACCACCGTGGACATCCCGCTCTGGCGCAACATCACCTTCAGCAACATCGTCGCCACCACCGGAACCAGCACCCGCCCGTCGCTCGTCGTGTGGGGACTGACCAATTCGCCCGCGACCAACATCTTTTTCCGCAACGTCACGCTGATTTCGCCTTCGGGAAAAAGCCCCGGCATCTACAGCGCCACCAACGTGCAATTCATAGACTGCAACTGGAGCCTCGCCAGCAGCGCGACGAACATCCAAATGTGGAACGCGCAAGTCATCATCTCCAACTCCACGCCGTCCGCGTCCATCATCAAACTCGACGGACTCACCACCAACGGCTACGGCAACGCGCTCAAACTTTACCGCGCCACCGCCGCGCTCGTGGACACGAACTCCTTCGCCGGCGGCGCGATGACGTTGTCCGAATCCGTGTTGAACGTGACCAACCACCTTGCGCCCACCCACGCCACGCCGTTCAACTTTACGCTCGGCACGAACGCCGCGACCATGAACGTGCGGAGCAATTTAGTTTGTGACGGCACATTCACCTTCACCGCCGGGAACGGTTTCACCAACGGCAACTACACCTTGTTCAGTTACGGCGGTTCACTCGCCCTCGCCGCGCCCACCAACACCAGCGCGCCTACGAACTACAACTACACCTTCGACACCAACACCGCCGGCCAAGTGCGTTTGCTCGTCACCCAGCCCGCGCCGCCGAGCTTCGCCAGCCTCACCCTCGTCGGCACGCAACTCGTCGCCAGCGGCACGAGCGGCTACACCAACGGCAGCTACAACTACTACCTCATCACGTCCACGAACCTCGCGTTGCCGTCGAGCAACTGGACGCGCCTCGCCACGAACAGCTTTGCCGCCACGGGAAACTTCGCCTTCACTAACAACATCAGCACGAACCCGCCGCAGAAGTTCTTCCGAGTGCTCCTGCCGTGAATCCTGTTAGACAAACGGCGGCGACGGGAGCAATGTTGGGCGCGTGACCGGAATCAGCCGCAACAAAATGACGAATTCGTTATGGCATCAAAATTTGGACACGAACACTTAAACAGGCGAGAAAAAGCGTGGAAAGAGCCGAGTGGATGCGGCACTTCGAAAGAGCAGCCATCAATAGTTGAATGGTCTCCAGAAGGAGGTCTTCGTTTAACGCGTGATGCTTTTGAGGGGCGAAATGAGAGGCTTTTTCGTAAAGATTTAATGGAATACTTTACGAGCCAGAAGCGCTGGCGAGCTAAAACCTTCACAGTGATTTTTCCACCAAATTTTGGAACTCCCTACAAGTTTGCTTTTGGCATGGATGCTAAAACTTTTTCACAAGCGAACCGATTGGAAATGAAGCGAGCCATGGACTTATTTTTTCAAGTTAAATCAAGGGTTGAAGCAATGCTGCCTATTCTCAAAGAGTATCAACGTGATGACTATGGTGACATCGAACTAAATTTTTCATGTGACCTCTTTGAATTAAAGAGAGTATTTCATTTTTAAGAAAAATAGTTAAACTCAAACCAATCGGTGAGAGTCTTTTTCACAGGGATGATATGTTCCCTTGATTTTCCCATCCCAAGTTAATTCAGTCACAACTCTGGGCGAATCCACAAAAAACAATACTCGTTTTGAACCCAGTTTAATAACGCGTTTGTTGCGAGACTCAACAAATGACTCCATAGATTCCGCCTCAAATTTTTCGTCCCAGTTGAGATCTCCAAATTTGTCTTTGAATACCAGATACATTTATTTGTCTTTCGATATAGCCGAGATTATTCCCACTCAATCCTCACCGGCGGTTTGCTCATGATGTCGAGGACGCAGCGGTGCGTCAGCCATTGCGGTTGGTTGAAAGATTGCCGTTGCGGCGTGGGAAGCTTTTCGCCAGCCGGATGAGTTGCGCTACCTTGCGAATTTTTTCCGCAAATGGTTCGCGGGCGAGTTTCTGGCGCATCTCGGTTTTCATGCGAGTGCCTGCAGCCGGACTCGCCGGGGATGTTGGCTCGGCTCGAAGTAACCGCGCACGGCGTCGGCGACCATGAGGTTAAGTTCT
>JBJOPC010000158.1:0-2604 GCA_046050965.1 Verrucomicrobiota bacterium
AACCTCCGTGCCTCTGTGTCTCTGTGGCTAAAACGAAATGCTCATCTTTCTACCAGCCACCTTGCCGCATATTGCAAAATGAAAACCGTCGGTGAATGACTTTCTTGAAATCCCGTTGAGGCAAGGCCAATAGATTTTCCCAATCTGCCTCCAGCGAAGCTACGGCAAAGAGGTGGCGGAAGGGGAGGGATTTGAACCCCCGGTAGCCTTGCGACTACGCTTGATTTCGAGTCAAGTGCCTTCAACCACTCAGCCACCCTTCCTGCCGAATCAGCCCGCGAAATGTGCCTGTATTTTTTCGGCAATCAAGCCGTTTCATCGCTCCAGTGCGCCTGCGGACTTGCGGCGGCAGCGTTTGAGGTTAGATTGGGCGCATGAAAATTTCGTTCGCGCTGCTCGGTGCTTGGTTGATGGTGCTGGCGCAAGCCACGGCGCAGGTCACGGTGGAGCTTGTGCCTTCGCAGGATCAATTCCTTCCCGCAGAATCGCTCCCGATCGCGGCGCGCATCACGAACCTCTCCGGCCAAAGCCTGACCTGCGGCGCGGATGCGGAGTGGTTGACGTTCTCGGTCGTGTCACGCGATGGGTTCGTGGTCTCCGAGGTGCAAAAAGTTCCCGTGCAGGGCGAGTTCACGCTGGATTCCTCCAAGGTGGCGACGAAGCACGTGGATTTGTCGCCCTGCTTCAACATGACGAAGCCGGGTCGTTACGAAGTGACCGCCACGGTCAGGATCAAAGATTGGAATCAGCAATTCACGAGCAAGCCTTGCCCGGTCGAGATCATCCCCGGCAGCAAACTCCGCGAGCTGGAGTTCGGTGTGCCGCAACCGGGCGGGAGTCCGGAGGTTCGCAAATATGCGCTGCTGCAGGCGAATTATTTGAAGCAGTTGATGCTCTATGTGCGCGTCACCGATGCCGCCGAGAGCAAAGTCTTCAAGGTTTTCACACTCGGGCGCATGATTTCGTTCAGCGAACCCGAGCCGCAGGTGGACAAGGCGGGCAATCTCCACGTGCTCTGGCAGACGAGCGCGCGCGGCTTTGCCTACCGCATGGTGAGTCCCGACGGCGAAGTCGTTGCCAGCCAGACTTACGATTATGTCGGCACGCATCCGCGACTGTATCTAGATCAGGCGGGAAAAATCTCCGTGGCCGGCGGCGTCCGGCGATTGACGCGTGATGATTTGCCGGTTGAAGCCCCTGCCCCGCCCGCCGCCGTTCCAGTTCCCGCCGAAGCCTCCACCAACGCGCCCGCCGCGCTGAAATGATTTAGTTCGTCAGGTCTTTCGCCGACTGCACGCGCATCTGCAACGCCTTCACAATCGGCGTCGCCCGCGCAATCACGTTGCCCTCCGTTTGCCCGAAGAAAGTTTCCATGAGCACATGCACCACGCCCACGGTCTCGCCGTTGCGGTCGTGCAGCGGCATCACCACCGTGACCGTGCCCTCGTCCTTGGCCTGGTAAATCGTGTCATGCGCGAACACGTCCTGCTCGATCTTCGTTCCCAACTGCCCAGCCTCCGCGTCCTTGTCGCTCGCGAGCACGCGCAAACCAAGCGCGTCTTTCGTCGGCACAAAGATTTTCAACCCGTGCAGACGCGGCTGCGCTTCCATCATTTCGGTGATAATAGTCTTCGCGAGCGGGATGCGCGGCTTGTACGTCAACTGCGCGTCCGCGAAATAACTCACCGAGTCCGACTTCGTCCAGAACCCGAGCTTGCCTGCGTTGAAAGAGCTGTCGGTCAACGGCGGGAACGCTTCCTTGCCGTTGAGCCAGCAGCGGATCTGGTTGCCCTCGCACTGGATTTTCAACTCGTGCCACGCGCCCTTTGCAATCGGGACTTCCGGCCCGATGAGATTGCCGCGTTCGCCGTTCACAACCTTGTAGAAACGGATGTTGTTGCCCATCGCGCTCGCGCGGATGACGTAAAAGTTCTTCTCGTCCTGCACACGGAACGCCACGCCCGCCATCTGCTCCATCACGCCCGTCACAATCTTGAACTTCGTCGTCAGCGTGAAATCCCCGTAGCTCTCGTCGTTCAAAAGCAAAATCGGAAACCGCTCGTCCGTCGCGTCCGTCGAGACCTGACCGAGCGCCGCCTTCTTCGACGTGCTCGGCGCGCCCGGCGTCAGCGCCAGGAACGCAGACGGCACATCGTCCAGCACCACGCGCCAGTCGCCCGGCTTGCCCGCGCCTGCGAGGATGCTGTGAAAACCCGCCGGCGTCTTGCCCGCATCCGTGCTGGAGAAAACAAAACGCTGCTCCGCCGCGTGTCCGAACAACACCGCGCCGACTAGCAACAGTCCGACCAAGAGATTTCGCATGGCGCGAGCGTAACAAAAACGAAACCGACGACAAGTGTTTGTCCGCGGCGGCAACCTCCTAATCCTAATCCTAATCTTAATCACCCCGTCCGGTGGATTACGATCATGATTACGAATTCGGATTCGGACGCTGCCTCCACGCCCTCGACTTGAAACTTGAAACCCGCAATCCCAGACCCGAAACTCCACGTGTGCTGACCGCCGACTTTGATTTTCACCTCCCGCCCGAACTCATCGCGCAACAACCCGCCGCGCGCCGCGACCAGTCGCGCCTCCTCGTCC
>JBJOPC010000159.1:0-16642 GCA_046050965.1 Verrucomicrobiota bacterium
ATCGTGAGTTTGACCAACGGTGGCAGCGCGAGTTACACCGTCACCGTCACCGCGCCCGCGACTGGCACGTTGACCAACTTCGCCAGCGTCACCACGCCGACACCCGACCCGACGCCGACGAACAACACCACGCCGCCCGTCATCACCACTGTGACCGCGACGGCGGATGTTTCCATCTCGAAGACCGCGCCTGCGACCGTGACTGCCGCGCAAAATCTGACTTACACCATCATCGTCACCAACGCCGGACCTTCGACCGCCACGAACGTGATTCCGTCCGACACGTTGCCAATCGGCGTCACGTTTGTGAGCGCGAGCGGCAGCGGCACGAACAACAGCGGCGTCGTGACTTGGCCGACGATTGCCACGTTGACGAATCGCGGTAGCGCGAGTTACACGCTTGTCGTGACTGCGCCCGCGACCGGCACGTTGACCAACTTCGCGAGCGTCACGAACTCCACACCGGAACCGACGTTGACGAACAACACCACGCCGCCCGTCATCACGGTCGTGTTGGAATCTGCCGATGTGTCCGTGACCAAAACTGCGGCGACCAACGTCACCGCCGGACAAAACCTGGCTTACACCATCACTGTGACGAACGCGGGTCCGTCTGCGGCGACGAACGTGATTCCGTCCGATGCGTTGCCGAATGGTGTCGCGTTTGTGAGTGCCACGAGCGGCGGCACGAGTAACAACGGCGCAGTCACTTGGCCGGCCATCAGCAGTTTGAGCAGCGGCGGTTCTGCGAGTTACACGCTTGTCGTCACCGCGCCTGCGAACTCCGCGACGTTGACCAACTTCGCGAGCGTCACCACGCCCACGCCTGACCCGACGCCCACGAACAACACCACGCCGCCCGTCATCACGACCGTCACGCCGTCCGCTGACATCGCGGTTACGAAGTCCGGCCCGGCCGGTGTCGCGCTCGGCACGAGCTTCAGCTACACGATTGCCGTGACGAACGGCGGCCCGTCCATCGCGACGAGTTTGTCTGTCACGGATAGTTTGCCGGCAGGATTAATTTTCGTGAGCGCGAGTCCGTCCGCTACGACCAACGGCAGCCAAGTCGTCTGGAGTTTCACCAACTTCGCGGCGAACTTCGCCACGAACCTCACGCTCACCGTCAACTCCACCACGCGCACCACCGTCACGAACTTCGCGACCGGCGGCAGCCCCGTCGGCGATCCGAACCTCACGAACAACACTGGCGGCCCCGTCGTCACGGCCATCACGAACCGCCCGCCCGTGGCGAATCCGGATTCGACGAACACGCTGAAGAACGTGACTGTCGTCATTAATCCGTTGCCGAACGACACTGACCCGGACAACGACCCGTTGACCATCACGAGCGCAACTTCGACGAACGGCATCGTGACGTTCACTGGCACGAACGTGACGTTCACGCCGAATACGAACTTCACCGGCGCGGCGACCATCACTTACACCATCAGCGACGGCAATGGCGGCACAGCCACCGGAACCATCACCGTCAATGTGGCAAACCAACCGCCCATCGCCGTGAACGACACGAACTCGACGCCGCGCAACATCGCCATCACGCTCGACCCGCGCGCGAACGACAGTGACCCGGACGGCGACCCGCTCACCATCACGTTCGTGAGTCCGACGAATGGAACCGTCGTTATCAACGGCGGCACGAATATCACGTTCACGCCCGCGACGAACTTCCAAGGCACGGCGACTATCGGTTACACGATTAGCGACGGTGCGAACTCCACGAACGCCGTCATCTTCATCAGCGTTACCAACCGCCCGCCAACTGCGGTGAACGATTCGACGAACACGGTGAAGAACGTGGCCGTGGTTATCAACCCGCTGCCGAACGACACTGATGCCGACGGCGACACACTGACGATTACGAACGCGGTTGCGACGAATGGCGTCGTGACTTTCACCGGCACGAACATCACGTTCACGCCCACGACCAACTTCGTCGGCGTCGCAACGGTGACTTACACCATCACGGATGGTTTCGGCGGCAGCAGCACCGCGACGATTTTCGTGACGGTCAGCAACCAGCCGCCGACCGCCGTGGACGATAATTATTCCACGCCGAAGAACGTCGCCATCACCGTGAACCCGCGCGTCAACGACACTGATCCGGACAACGACCCGTTGACCATCACGAGCGTCAGTGCGACGAACGGCGTCGCGACCATCATCGGCGGCACGAACGTGCTCTTCACGCCGCTCACGAACTTCCTCGGCACGGCGACCATTGGTTACACCATCACCGACGGCCTCGCGACGACCAACGCGCTCATCACCATCAGCATCACGAACCGCCCGCCTGTGGCGAACCCGGACACGACTAACACACTGAAGAACGTGACCGTAGTGATTCGCCCGCTCGTGAATGACACTGACCCCGACGGCGACCCGCTGACTATCACGAACGCCGTTTCGACGAATGGCGTCGTGACGTTCACCGGCACGAACATCACGTTCGTTCCGAACACGAACTTCACCGGCAGCGCGACCATCACTTATACGATTACCGACGGCAACGGCGGCAGTTCGACGACGAACATCACCGTGAACGTGGCGAACCAACCGCCCATCGCCGTGAATGACACGAACTCGACGCCGCGCAACATCGCTATCACGCTCGACCCGCGCACGAATGACAGCGATCCCGACGGTGACCCGTTGACCATCACGTTTGCGTCGCCGACCAACGGCACGGTGGTCATCAACGGCGGCACGAACATCACGTTCACCCCCGCGACAAACTTCCTCGGCGTTGCCACCATCGGCTACACGATTAGCGACGGCACGAGTTCCACGAACGCGATTATCTTCATCAGCGTTACCAACCGTCCGCCCGTTGCAGTCAACGACACCAACTCCATTCCGAAAAACACCACGCTCACGTTCGACCCGCGCACGAACGATACTGACGCGGACGGCGACGTGTTGACCATTGTCTCGGTGAACGCCACGAACGGCACGGCGCAAATTATCGGCGGCACGAACGTCGCGTTCACGCCCACGACGAACTTCATCGGCACGGCGACCATTGGCTACACCATCATTGACGGCTTCGGCGGCACGAACTCCGCCGTCATCTTTATCAGCGTGACCAATCGCCCGCCCGTTGCAGTCAACGACACGAACTCCACGCCGAAAAATATCGCGCTCACGATTAACCCGCGCGTGAATGACACTGACCCGGACAACGACCCGTTGATCATCACATCCGTCAGCGTGACGAACGGCACGGCGCAAATCATCGGCGGCACGAACATTCTGTTTACGCCCGCGACCAACTTCGTTGGCATCGCGACCATCGGTTACACCATCAGCGATGGCACGACGAACGCCACCGCGCTCATCACCGTCAGCGTGACGAACCGCCCGCCGACAGCGGTTAGCGACAGTTATTCCACGCCGCGCAACGTCGCCATCACCGTTGACCCGCGCACGAACGACACGGATCCGGACAACGACGCGTTGACCCTCATGAGCGTGACGACGACCAACGGCACGGTGAGTTTCACTGGCACGAACGTCACGTTCACGCCCGCGACGAACTTCCAAGGCACGGTCACGTTGCCTTACAGCATCACGGATGGTTTCGGTGCGACGAATAGCGCGGTTATCACCGTGAGCATCACGAACCGCCCGCCGCTCGCGGTCAATGACAGCACGAACACGTTCCCGAACGTGGCTGTCACCGTGCGCCCGCTCGGCAACGACAGCGACGCGGACGGCGATACGCTCACGATTATTTCCGTGAGCGCCACGAACGGCACGGCGCAAATCATCGGCGGCACGAATGTGGTGGTCACGCCCGCGACGAACTTCACTGGCGCGGTCACCGTGGGCTACACCATCATTGACGGCTTCGGCGGCACGAATTCCGCCGTCATCACCGTCATCGCCGGCAGCCGCCCGCCCGTCGCGGTCAACGATACCAATTCCACGCCGCGCAACGTCGCCGTGACCATCCGCCCGCTGCTCAACGACAGCGACCCGGACAACGACGTGTTGACCGTCACGAGCGTTTCGCCCACGAACGGCACGGCGCAAATCATCGGCGGCACGAACGTGCTGTTCACGCCCGCGACGAACTTCGTTGGCCTCGCGACCATCGGCTATACCATCACGGATGGTTTCTACACGACGAACGCGACCATTTTCGTGACCGTCTCGAACCGCCCGCCCATCGCGGTGAATGACGTGACGACTGGCAACGCCTTTATCCAAAAAACCATTAGCGTCCTGACCAACGACAGCGACCCGGACGGCGACACCTTGATTCTCGTCAGCGTCACGACGACGAACGGCACGGCTAGCGTCAACGGCAATAACGTATTGTTCACGCCGAACAAATTGTCCGGCGTCGCCTACGCGACCTATACCATCAGCGACGGTCACGGCGGCACAAACTCCGCGCTTGTCATCATCGCGATTAACAACACCGCACCCGTCGCGGTCAACGACACTTACGGCGTGCCGCGCAACACCACGCTGACCTTCGACCCGCGCGTGAACGACACCGACGCCAACAGCGACCCGCTCACCATCACGAGCGTCACCGCTACCAACGGCAGCGTCAGCTTCACCGGCACGAGCGTCACCTACACGCCCGTGAGCAATTTCCTCGGCACGGTGTATTTGCCCTACACCATCACCGACGGCGCGGCCAGCAGCAGCGCGCTCATCACCATCAACATCACGAACCGCCCGCCCGTGGCACTCAACGACACGAATAATTACACGACGGCGAACACGCCCGTCACCGTGCGTCCGTTGTTGAACGACAGCGATCCCGACCTTGACCCGCTCACGGTCATCACCGTCACGCCCACGAACGGCACGGCGCAAATTGTCGGCGGCACGAACGTGGTGTTCACGCCCGCGACGAACTTCACCGGCCTCGCGACCATCGGTTACAAAATCAGCGATGGCCACGGTGGCACGAATTCCGCATTGATTTACGTCAACGTGAATCCCGGCACTCCGTCGCTCGCCGACGTGGCGGTGTTCATGTCTGGCCCGACGAACGTTATCGCTGGCAACGCCATCGTCTACACCATCACCGTCACGAACATGGGGCCGCAGCCCGCGACGAACGTCATCCTCGTGGACACGTTGCCGCCCGGCACTTACTTCGTCAGCACCGTCGTCACCGGCGGCATCACGAACGGCATCGTGACGTGGCCGACCATCGGCGTGTTGCCCGCCGGCGGCACGACGAACTACACACTCACGCTCTACACCACGAACTTGGGTTACATCACGAACGTGGCCTACGCGTCGTCTGTCACGCCTGACCCGAACTTGGTGAACAACAACGGCACGTTGCCCGCGTCGCAAGCGCGCACGCTCGTGAATCCGTTCGCCTACACTTACGGCGCGACGAACATCTTCAACCCGCAGACCGGCCTCTACGAAGAGACCGTCACCGTGACGAACACCGGCGGCACGGCCATCGCCGCGATGCGCGTCTACGCGACTGGTTTGCCTGCGACCGTGATTCTGCAAAACTCCATCGGCACGAGTAACGGCGCGCCGTTCGTGCAATACAACGGCGGCCTCGTTCCCGGCCAAGTCGTGACGTTCCTGTTGGAATTCCTCTCGACCGACCGCCGTCCGTTCACCAACGGCATCATCATCGAAGGCACGTTACCGATTTACGGCAGCACCAACGCCGGCACGTTCGTGACAAATATCGTGATCTTCTCCGAGACTTATCCCGGCACGCTCACGCCACATCAAGTCGTCGAGTTCGCCACCATTCCAGGCCACGTCTACACCATCCTCTACAGCGACGACGGCATGGACACTTGGTCGGTCGCCACGCCCACGCTCACCGCCACGGCGAACGTCGTGCAGTGGATTGATTCCGGCCCGCCCAAGACCGTGACCAAACCGGCGAACCGGTTCTATCAAGTCATTCAGTCGCCGTGACCGTGACGTAACGCCAACAGAAAAAATACGAACATGAAAACATCATCGCTCATTCTGCCCGCGCTCGTCGCGACCTCCACGCTCGGCGTGACGACCATGCACTGTCCGCACGAAGACACGTTCCTCGATCACCTCACGCTGTCCGCGCGGTTCGGCTTCGGCATCGAAGCCAGCTTTGGCGCGCGCGTGAACCAATCCGGCGGCACTTACAATTACCTCGACGGCTATGTGCTCACCGACAGCACCGGGAATTTTTCCCCGCCGCCCACCAATCCCGGCGACCCGCACCTCGCCAACCTCACGCAATATTGGGGTTACGACAACAGCGCGCGCCAACGCGACGGCGCGCCGGTCATCGGCGGATTTCCTACCGTGCTGATGACGCGCATTGCGGGCGCAGCCCCCGGCAGCTCCGGGGTTGGCGGCAGTGAATTGGAAGACGATCCGAACATCAGCCCGGAGTTGAGCTACCGTCGGCAGTTCGCGGAAGGCGACGAGAAAGATTGGAGCTGGGGCGGCGAGATTGCCATCAGCTACCAGAATCTTTGCCTCCGCAATAGCGGCACACAGAATTTCACCGGCGTGCAAGACGCGTTTCAATATTACCAAGGCACGTTGCCGCCGAACTCGCCCACGTCCAACGGCCAGCCGTATCAAGGCCCGTATGCGCCGTCCACCGGCGGCCCGCAATACATTCTCATCAGCCCGCTGCCGATTCCGCAGGCTGGCACTGTGCCGGTCATCGTCAACGGACGCCATCAATTCGACGCCGACATCTGGGGCTTCCGCGTCGGCCCGTATTTGAACCGCACGCTCGGCAAAGAAAAAAACTGGGACTTGAATTTCGTCGGCGGCCTCGCGCTCGCGCTCGTGGATTCCAGTGTGAATTGGACCGAGACGTTGACCGTCAACGGTGTTACCGACACTCCGCACTCTGGTTCCGGCAGCAACACCGAACTCATGTGGGGTTACTACGTCGGCGCGAATCTTTCGTGGCACGTCAACAAACGCTGGGACGTGACGGCGGGAGTGCAATTCCAAGATCTCGGCACGTTGAAACAAAACGTGGGCGACCGCCAAGTGACGCTGGACATGAGCGAAGTGATTTATCTCACCGTGGGCGTCAGCTACAAATTTTAGTCGGTCACTCCACCCCTCCAACTCCGGCGGACGAAGCGATTCGTCCGCCGGTTTTTTAATTGCGGAGTGCGCCCGTTACCGGGCGCGCACCGCTCACTTCTGCCACGCGGCGATTTTTTCTCCGGCCAACACTTGAGTGAGCGTTTGCCGCGCGCGCACGACGGCGGATTTTTTGCCGCTGACCAACACCTCCGCCGCGAGCGGGCGCGTGTTGTAGTTGCTCGCCATCACGAAGCCGTAAGCGCCCGCGCTTAACAGCGCGAGCGTGTCGCTCTCGCCGAGTTTCGGCAATGGGCGGTCTTTGCAAAAATAATCGCCGGACTCGCAGATGCCGCCGACGACATCGGAGGAAATCTTCGCGCCGCTCTTTTTCACCAGCGGCACAATCTCATGGTAGGAATCGTAGAACGCGGGGCGGATCAAGTCGTTCATCGCGGCGTCCACGATGAGAAAATTCTTTTTGCCGGTGCGCTTCACATACTCGATGCGCGTGAGCAACACGCCCGCGTTGCCGGAGATGAAACGTCCCGGCTCCATCAAAATTTTCAGGCCGAGCGGCTGGAGGAACGGCAGCAGTTTCGCCGCGTAGCTGGCGGGCGTGAGGATGTCTTTGGCGGCGGAACTTTTCCACCACGCCGCCGTGCCGCTGGCGAGCGCGGGATTGTAAATAATTCCCAAGCCGCCGCCGATGCTGAAAAATTCCAGCGCGTGTTTCGCTTTCAACCGCTGCACGAGCGGCAGAACTTTTTTCACCGCCTGCGCGAACGGTTTCACGCTGGTGAGCTGCGAGCCGATGTGCATTTGCACCCCGCGCAACCGGAGATTCTTCAACTTCGCCGCGCGGGCGTAGATGGCTTCGACCTGCTCGAAGGCGATGCCGAATTTATTTTCGTAAGTGCCGGTGGTGATTTTGGCGTGGGTGTGGGCGTCCACGTTGGGGTTGATGCGGAGCGCGACGGGCGCGACGAGCTGGAGGCGCGCGGCGACGCGGTTGATACGTTGCAGCTCGGCTTCGCTCTCGACGTTGAAGGAATAAACTTTTTTGCGGAGCGCAAATTCGATTTCGGCTTCGCTCTTGCCCACGCCGGCGAACACGCACTTGGTGGCGTCGCCGCCCGCCGCGATGACGCGCTGTAATTCGCCCGCGCTAACGATGTCAAAACCGCCGCCGAGATTGGCGAGTGTCCGCAACACGGCGAGGTTGGAATTGGATTTCACCGCGAAGCAGACGAGGTGATCCACCGGCGACATGGCGCGGTCGAGTTTGGTGAAATGGTCGGCGAGCGTGGCTTGGGAATAAACGTAAAGCGGCGTGCCGTGCTGCTGCGCCAGCGACGCGAGGCTGACGCCTTCGCAGTGGAGTTGGTTGCCGACGTAGTGGAATTGGTGCATGAGAAAGTTTTGAGTTTTGAGTGTTTAGTTTTGAGTAGCTGGGCGGCAGGCAACAAAAAACCCGCCGGAGGTTTTCCGGCGGGCTGGGAGATTAAATAGTCGGGAGTTATTCGGCAAGAATCTTGGCGCGCTCGGTGTGATATTCGTTCGCGGAAATCTTGTCGGATTTGTAGCGGGCGAGCAGGTCGTTGAGCTTGGATTGTTTTGCGGCAGAAACGGCGGCGGGCGGCGCGTCGGTGAGGTCGGCGGCGGAGAGTTTGAGCGGGGCGGCGGTCTTCGCGGCTTTGAGTGCTTGCGCTTCGGCGTCGGCGCGCGCGGTGGGTTTGGCTTTGACGGGTTGCGGCTTGGCAGTGGCAACGAGCTTCGCGGCGGGTTTGGTCGCAGCTTTTACTTCGGTCATTTTCACTGGCGTGGGTTTGGCAACAGGTTTGGCAACGGGTTGGTTGACGGTGGTGACGGGTTGTGGGTTGCCGCCGTAGGAAATGGTCTGGGTGACGGTGGCGGGGGCGTGGGACGCGGGCATGGAGCCGAGTTGGGAAACGGGAACGAGTTCGCCGACGCCAGTGGAAACTGGGGCGGGCGCAGGCACGGCAACGGGTTGGGTCACGACTTTGAGCGCGGGTTGGGCTACGGCAACGGGACGAGCCACGGGAGTGGCTTCAACTTTCCGCACTGCTGGAGCGGTGTTGGGTTGAGCCACGGCACGCACGGGGGCGGACTGCGGTTGATTTTTTTCAGCGAGTGCGCGGCGGAGTTCTTCGCGAGCTTGGGCAATGCGGTCGCTGTCGGCGCGGGAGGCGGTTCCATAGTTGGGCGCTGTGGTGGGCGCGACTTGAGTGACGACGGTTTTGGGCGCGACGACAACTGGTTTGACTTCGGCGGCTTTCGCAGCGGCTTCGGCGCGGGCTTGTTGCTCGGCTTGCTGGGCTTTGATGCGCGCAGTTTCTGTCTTGGCTTGAGCTTCGGCTTTTGCAGCTTGGGCTTGGCGTTCGGCAGCAGCGCGGGCTTCGTCGGTTTTTTTCTGCGCGACGGCGGCTTCGGCTTGAGCGCGCGCGGTTTTTTCAGCGTCTACTTTGGCCTGCAATTCAGCGGCGGCTTTTGCTGCATCGGCTTCGACTTTGGCGGCTAGTGCTTCGGCTTTGGATTTTTGTTCAGCTTGGAAGGTGGCTTCCATTTCTGCTTTGGCTTTGGTTTCGGCGGCAGCTTGCGCTTTGGCGGCGTCGGCTTTGGCACTGTCAGCTTTCGCGTCGGCTTCGGCCTTGGCGGCTTTCTCAGCGTCTACTTTGGCTTGGAGATCAACGGCAGCTTTTTCGGAATCGGCGTCGGCTTTTTTCTGCGCGGCGGCTTCGGCGTCAGCATTGCTGGCGGCGGGAACAACACCGGCAGGTTCGCCGACGGCAGGCTTGGGTTGCTCGGCTTCTTGGAGCTGGGCTTCCAGCTCCGCCATCTTCTTATTCAATTCTTCGCGGGCTTTGTCGCGGGCGGCGACTTCCTCGGCGTCTTGCGCGATGGCGTGCGTCAAACTGGCGGCGATGAGGGCGAGCGCCAGCAAAATCTTGGTGTTTTTTGAAATCTGCATGGGGGCTATGAATACTCCAGTTGAGAAAAAGTGGCAACTGCTTTTCCGAAAACCAGTGGGTGTTGGCGCGCGGACAACGAAGCGTTGGACAAACTCCCGGCGGCGGCGCAATATCTCGCCACTGTTATGAGCGAAGAATCCATGAACAATTTCACGCCGCGCGCGCAGCAAGTGCTCGCGCTCGCGCGCAAGGAAGCCGACCGTTTCAACCACAACTTCGTCGGCACGGAACATCTCCTCCTCGGCCTCATCAAGCTGGGGCAAGGCGTCGCCGTGAACGTCCTCCAGAAGCTCGGCCTCGATCTCGAAACCGTCCGCATGGAAGTCGAGAAACAAGTCGGCACCGGACCCGACCAGAAGATGATGGGCAACATTCCCTACACGCCGCGCGTGAAAAAAGTGCTCGCGCTCGCGCAGAAGGAAGCGAAGTCGCTCAACCATACTTACGTCGGCACTGAACACATTTTGCTCGGCTTGCTCCGCGAAGGCGACGGCGTAGCGGCGCGCGTTCTAAAAAATCTCGACGTGGACATCGAGCAAGCGCGGCAGGAAATCTTGAAGGAACTTGATCCCAATTTCCAAGCGAGCGAAGAAAATCAGCAGCCCACGAACGAAGGTTCCGAGAAGCCCGCTGAACCCGGCGCGCCTGCAAAAAAAGGCGACGTCAAAACACCCGCGCTCAAAGCGTTTGGCCGCGACCTCACCGAAATCGCGCGCAAGGGCGACATGGATCCGGTCATCGGTCGCAAGAACGAGATTGAGCGCGTCATCCAGATTCTTTGCCGCCGATCGAAGAATAATCCCGTGTTGCTCGGCGAAGCGGGCGTAGGCAAAACGGCCATCGTCGAAGGCCTCGCGCAAGAAATCGCCAAGGGCAACGTGCCGGAAATTTTGTTGAACAAGCGCGTCATCACGCTCGACCTCGCGCTCATGGTTGCTGGCACGAAGTATCGCGGACAGTTTGAAGAACGCATCAAAGCGGTGATGGACGAAATCCGTCGCGCGAAAAACATCATCCTGTTCATTGACGAACTACACACCATCGTCGGCGCGGGCAGCGCGGAAGGCACGATGGACGCTAGCAACATCATCAAACCCGCGCTGTCCCGCGGCGAAATGCAGTGTGTCGGCGCGACCACGCTCAACGAATATCGCAAATACATCGAGAAAGACGCCGCGCTCGAACGCCGTTTCCAATCGGTAAAAGTCGAAGCGCCGTCCATCGAGGACGCCATCGAAATTCTCAAGGGACTTCGCCACAAATACGAAGAGCATCACCGCGCGGAGTTCACTGACGCAGCGGTAGAGGCGTCCGTGAAATTATCCGACCGCTACATCACCGACCGGTTTTTGCCGGACAAGGCGATTGACGTTTTGGACGAGGCTGGTTCGCGCGCGCGCATCAGCAGTATGACGCGTCCGCCCGAAACCAAAACGCTCGAAGCTGAAATCGAAGATGTGAAGGCGAAGAAAGAACGCGCCATTAAGAATCAAGATTTTGAGGGCGCTGCCAAAATGCGCGACCTCGAAAAAACCACGAAGGAAAAACTCGAAGCCACGCTGGTTGCTTGGCGCACGCATCGCGAGGAGAAGCGCATCAAAGTGGACGAGGACGACATTCTCGCCATCGTGGCCAAGTGGACGGGTATTCCGCTCAAGCGCATGGGACAGGACGAAGCCACGCGCTTGCTCGCGGTCGAGGACGAGATGGTCAAGACCGTCATCGGCCAGCGCGAAGCCGTGTCCGCGTTGTGCAAAGCGTTGCGCCGTTCGCGCGCGGATTTGAAAGACCCGAAACGCCCCATCGGCACGTTCGCGCTGCTCGGCCCGACGGGCGTGGGCAAAACTTTGTTGGCGAAGACGCTGGCCGAACAGATGTTCGGCGACACCAAATCGCTCATCCAACTCGACATGAGCGAATACATGGAGAAGTTCAACGTCTCACGCCTCGTCGGTTCGCCGCCCGGCTACGTCGGTTACGAAGAGGGCGGTCAACTCACGGAAAAAGTCCGCCGCAATCCTTACTCCGTCGTGCTGTTCGACGAGATTGAAAAAGCGCACCCCGATGTGTGGAATATGCTCTTGCAGATTTTGGAAGAGGGCAAATTGACCGACAGCATGGGGCGTATCATCAATTTCCGGAACACCATCATCTTGATGACCTCCAACGTCGGCAGCGACACCATCAAGAAACAATCCACCATGGGTTTCTCGCCCATCAGCGACGAGACGACCTACGAACGCGTCCGCGAAAAAATTCTCGAAGAAGCGAAGAAAACCTTCCGCCCGGAATTTCTCAACCGCCTCGACGACGTGATTGTGTTTCGTTCGTTCACCAAGCCCGACCTCATCCAGATTCTGGAACTCGAAGTCAACAAAGTGCTCGTGCGTTTGCGGAACAAAAATCTCCGTCTCGAACTCGACACCAAGGCGAAAGAGTTCCTTGTGGAGAAAGGTTACGATCCGCAATACGGCGCGCGACCCATGCGACGCGGTGTGGAGCGTTTCCTCGAAGACCCGCTCGCCGAGGAAATCCTCAAGGGCAATCTGCACGAAGGCGACCCTATCGCGGTGACGCTGGAGAAGGACAAGCTCATCTTCATTCAGAAAGCCGCCGCCGAAGGTGCTGTGGCGACTTGAGCCAGCGGACATTTCAACGAACAAGGCCACCTGCGAAGGTGGCCTTGTTTGCTTGGCAGCGTTTCAAAACACCGCGCTCGCCGGAATTTCAACTTGCCGCAACCGCGTATTTGATAAAAAATCTCCACCCGCGCGGCCAAGCTGTTTGCATTTCAACCCGCCGCGCGAACTCTGATTCTGATGACCAAAATAATGTTGCTCGGGCTGGGCCGTTGGGGCGCGAACCATCTGCGTAATCTGCACTCGATGCCCATCGAGCTTTACGTCGCCGAGGTCGGGGACAAACAACTCGAGCCCGCGCGCAAGCTCGGTATCCCCGCCGAGCGGCTCACGACGAACTATAAAGAATTTATTTCCAAAGTGGACGGCGTCGTGGTCGTCACGCCCGCGCAATCCCATTTTCCGCTGTGCAAAGAATTTCTCGAGGCGGGCAAAGATGTGTTCGTGGAAAAACCGCTCACGCTGGCGAATGAAGAATCCAAGCAGCTCGTGGAAATCGCCGCGAAGCACCAGCGCATTTTGCAGGTCGGCCACATCCTGCGCTTCGATCCCGCGACGCTTTGGCTGCGCGACGCCATTGCGGCGGGCGAGTTTGGCAAGGTGAACATGATGCGCGGCCACTTCGGCGGCTTCAAACGTCCGCGCAACGACAGCGGCGTGATGTTCGCCGACGGGATTCACTTCGTGGATTTGTTCAACTACCTGCTCGGCGCGTTGCCGAAGTCGGTCACGGCCATCCATCACGATTTCATGGGGCGCGGCATGGACGATGTTTCGCTCGTCTCGCTCGAATACGAAACCGCGCACGGCAAAACGTGGGCGACGGTGGAGAACGATTATTTCATCCCCGGAAAATTCCGCGAGGTCATCGTCTGCGGCGATAAGTTGAGCGCAGTCTGCGACTACAACATCTCGCAATACAAAATCAAAACCTACGAGAACAAACACGTTCCCGAAGGGAAAGATTTCAAAGGCGTCGAAGGTTTGGTGCATCAGATTGAGTGCGCGCCGGAGGAGCCGTTGCTGGCGGAGTTGCGCGCATTTGAAGATTCCATCCGCACCCGCAAGCCCGCCCGCGCCGACGCGCAATCCGGCTACGCCGCCGTGCGCGTGCTGAACGCCGCGCTCGAATCTGTAAAGACTGGCAGGGCGGTTCAGCTTTAAGAAAAAACTGACGCGAATTGTCGCGAATTGAAAATGAAAACTTCAGAATGTTCGTCACGACAATTGATAGCTATTGGCATCTGTCTGGGTGTTGCCTTCGGGGCAGGACTGGGCGCGGCTATGCACAACCCAGCGATGGGGGTTGGAATTGGAATGCTCGTAGGTGTCGCTATCGGTGTCGCATTAATATATAAAAACCGCAAAAGCGATTAAGGCATCGCAAATTTTTTTATGAGCAAAATCCCGTTATCGAAATGTTTCATCAACAGTGAAGTGGAAGAGGCCGCGCTGCGCGCGTTGCGCTCCGGCCAATACATCCTCGGCAAGGAATGCACCGCGTTCGAGGCCGAACTCGCCGCGCACACCGGCACCACACAGTGCGTCCTCGGCAGTTCGTGGACGATGATCGTGTATTGCCTGCACCAGTTGCAGGGCATCGGGCCGGGCGACGAAATCATCGTGCCCAGCCACACGGCGTTTCCGAGCATGGAGCCGCTGATTCATCTCGGCGCGAAGCCGGTGTTCGCGGACATTGACGACACGTTCGTCATGGATCTCGCGCACGTCGAATCGCTCATCACGCCGCGCACCGTCGGCATCATCGGCGTGCATCTTTACGGCCATCCGATTGACAACGACAAGCTGCTCGCCATCGCGAAGAAAAATAATCTGTGGGTCATCGAAGATTGCGCGCAGGCGCAAGGCGCGAAATACAAGGGCAAAACCGTCGGCAGCATGGGCGACTTCGGCGCGTTCAGCTTTTTCCCGTCGAAGAACCTCACCGTCCTCGGCGACGGCGGCTGCATCACGACGAACAAAGTGGATTATGTCGAGCGTTTGAAAATGCTGCGCAATCACGGTCGTCAGGGAAAATACGATCACGAATTCACCGGCTACAACGTGCGGTTCAACGAAATCAACGCCGCCATCGGCCGCGTGATGTTGAAGCACCTCGACGGCTTCAACGAGAACCGTCGCAAGATCGCTGCGCGCTACGGCGAACGCCTCAAAGGCATCGTGCAGACGCCCATCGTCAAAGAGTGGGCCACGCCGGTGTATCATATGTATGTCACGCGCTGCGAACGCCGCGATGATCTCCAAAAATTTCTCAAAGAGAAAAACATCGAGACTGGCGTGCATTATCCGAAGCCGAACCACCTGCAACCGGCGGTCGTCGGACTGTTCCCCTACATTCCGAAACTTCCGAACACCGAAAAAGCGGTGAAAGAAATCCTGTCGCTGCCGGTTCACGGCGAGATGGGCTTGGACGCCGCCGACAAAGTGTGCGACGCCATCGCGGAATTTTACGGGAAGAAATAAATGGCAAGCTGCTACTGACCAATTGCCAAAACCCTCGCTCGACAACGAGCGAGGGTTTTCTATTCCCCACGTCAAAAGAAGTCGTGCCAGCCAGCCGGATTCATGTTTTTATTTCCGACCGATGAACATTGAGAATCCTGAAATCAGCTTGGTCATTCCCTGCTACAACGAGGAAGGCAATTTGCGCGCACTTGTCCAAGCCATCCACACCGCCGTCGAGCCGCTGAAGGTTTCCTACGAGATCGTCATCACCGATGATTGCAGCAAGGACAAGTCGTGGGAAATCCTCAAGGAGCTCGCCGCCGCCGACCCGCGCATCCGTGTGCAGAAGTTCGCCTTTAACTGTGGCGAGAGCGCGGCGAGCTTCGCGGGTCTCAAGGCCGCGCGTGGCAAATATTTGTTCACGCTTGACGCCGATTTGCAGAACGACCCGAAGGATTTGCCGAGGTTTCTCGCCGCACTGAAAACCGCCGACTGCGTCTGCGGCACGCGCGTGAAGGCGCGCGGTGAGGGCGATAATTTCATCCGCGTGGCGTCGTCGCGCATCGCTAATGCAGTGCGGAATAAATTGTCCGGCGAACAGATTGCCGACGCGGGCTGCACCTATCGCGCGTTCAAACGCGAGTGCATCGAGAACCTAAAGTTTTTTAAAGGTATGCACCGCTTTCTGCCAACGCTGTTTAAGATTGAAGGCCACACGGTCACGGAGATTGAAGTGAGCAACAATCCGCGCTTCGCCGGGCAGAGCAATTACGGCGTGTGGAACCGGCTCTTCGCGTCGTTCTACGATTTGCTCGCGGTGCGCTGGATGAAGAAGCGGATGTTCAAATATAAGGTGGCCGAGCGGATTAATTGATTTCCTGTCGACAAAAAAGCCCCGCTTGAAAACAAGCGGGGCTTTTTGTTTGGCCGAAATTATTTCACCGCCGCCCAGACGCGATGCACGTCGTCGTGCTCGTCCAGTTCGTGTAGGAATTCGCCGACCTCTGTCTTTTGTGCGTCGGTGAGTTCGGGGTGTTGTTTGGGGACATAGCCGAGTTCGCTCGTCACTACCGTCCAGCCGTTCGCCGCTAGCCATTTCACGACCGTATGCACCGCCGTGCGTTCGCAGATGAAGCGCGCGCCGGTTTTGTCGGCGGGAATGTCGTCGTTCTGCTCGTGCGTGAGCGGCTCGACTTCGTTCGCGCCCGCTTCGATGGCCGCGCCTTCGCGGTCAATCGCCGCATCCGCATGGTGCGTCTCAACGAGGCCGACGTGGTCAAACAAGAATTTATTGCTGCCTGTCGTGGCGAGCAGACCTTTCTTGAACAGCACTCGAATTTCCGGCGCAGTGCGGTTCACGTTGTCGGTGTAGACCTCGACGATGACGGGGACGTTGTGCGGGGCTTTACCTTCGAACACGACGTGTTCCATGACGAGTTTTTCTGCGCCGATGCCCGCACCTTTGTTGATGGCGCGCTCGATAGC
>JBJOPC010000160.1:0-9551 GCA_046050965.1 Verrucomicrobiota bacterium
TTTCAACGGTGTCGCCATCGGCGGCGCGACCAGTGCGAGCCTCACCATCAACCCAGCGAACTTCGCGCAACTCGGCAACTACTCCGTCAGCGTGAGCAATCCCGCTGGCACGGTCACGAGCAGCAACGCCAAGTTGAGCTTCACATCTGCCACGGCTTACTTGCCCGGCGACTTGCAACTCATTTTCCGCAAAACGGGTTTTAATGACGTGGAATTCAACCTCGGTTCCGTCAGCAATTATTTAAACCTCGCGGTCAACTCCACCGTGAGCGTTCCTGTCAACACCAACATCGTCTACACCAACTTCGCCAACTCGCTCACGAGCGTGAAGTTCGCCGTCGCCGCCGCGAACAGCGCGAAGCTCTGGCTCTCCGACGCGAACCTCTCGACGATTCCCAGCGACGTGACGTTGAGCAAATTCTCCGCGCTGCGCGGCAAAGTGGACAACGCGGGCGTCCAAGCCGCTGCCATCACGGCGGGCGTCAACTCGCTCATCATCGCGCCCACCGCTGTCAGCGCATGGGACGCTATCGTTTCCCCCGGCAACAGCGGCGCGGTCGGCACGCTCGGCGGTGATTCCGTCTTCGCCGTCGAAGCGGTCAACAGCAACTCGGTCGCGTTCTACCAAATTCTTCCCAGTGCCACGACGCCCAAGCCGCTCGCGCAAAAAATCGGCACGTTCGCTTACAACACGGACGGCACGGTGACTTTCACCGCCGCGAGCGTCACGCCCGTGTTGCTCACTAGCACGTTGCCCGCGCAGACCATCGCCGCCGGTGCGAGCAGCAGCACGCTCGCCGTCACCGCCAGCGATGCTAGCAACTACCAATGGCGCTTGAACGGCAGCGCGATTGCCAACGCCACCAACGCCAGCTTCACGCTCACTAGTGCGACCACTGCCGACGCGGGCAATTACTCCGTCGTCGTCAGCAACGCCACCTACGGCACGACCGTCACTAGCGGCAACGCGGTCATCACCGTCGTCGGCGCGCCGACCATCGTCACGCAACCGACCTCGCTCACCATCAACAACGGCGTGGACGCCACGTTCACCATCACCGCGACGAACGACTTCGCCGGTGCGGGCAGCAACCCGACGCTCGCCTACCAATGGCTCTTCAACGGTAGCGTCATCACCGACGCCACCAACGCGAGCTATACCATCGTCAACGCGCAGTTCGCCAACGGCGGCAATTACTCCTGCGTCGCCAGCAACTTTGCGGGCACGGCCACGAGCAGCAACGCCGCGCTCGTCGTGATTGATCCCTACATCTCCGTGCAACCCGTCAGCACCGGTGTGGTTGCGGGTGCGACCGCCACGTTCTCCGTCACCGCCGTCGGCACCGCGCCGATGACTTACCAATGGAAATTTAGCGGCACGAACGTCACCGGCGGCACAAACGCCACGCTGACGATTCCCAACTGCTCGACGAACTTCAATGGCCGCGTCTACTCCGTCGTCGTCGCCAACGCGAACGGCACGGCGACCAGTTCCAATGCCACGCTCTCCGTCGGCGCGAACGTCGTGTTCGTCACGCAACCCGCGTCGCTCACGAAAAACCAAGGCCAGGTCGCCAGCTTCACCTCGCGCGCCACCGGCCTCGCCCCGCTCACTTACCAATGGCAGTTGAACGGCGCGAACATCGTCGGCGCAAACTCCGCAGGCTACACGAACTACAGCGTGAACACCAACGACGCGGGCAACTACACCGTCATCGCCGCGAACAACATCGGCTCGGTCACCAGCGCGGTCGCCGTGCTCACGGTCAACCTCGACACCATCGCCCCGACCGTCGTCATCACCGCTCCGGCGGCGGGCGCCACACTGTTCGTCGGCAACACCAACCTCATCGGCACGGCGGCGGACATGAATGGCCGCGTCAGCCAAGTGCAAGTGAGCCTCAACGGCGGCGCGTTCACCGACGCCACGTTGAATATCACCAACCTTTCGCCCGCAGCCGCGAGCTGGAGCTACGCGCTCAACTTCGCCGTGGGAACCAACACCGTCGCCGTTAAGTCCGTGGACTTCGCAGGCAACGTGAGCACGACCGTGAGCCGCACGTCCTTCTACGCCGTGCCGTCCGCGCTCGCCGTGAACGTCACTGGCGAAGGCTTCGTGAACAGCAGCAACCAAGTGGTGAGCCTCGGCGGTAGCAACCTCTACGTCGGTCGTCGCTACACGCTCACGGCGATTCCCACGAACACCAACTGGCTGTTCTCCAACTGGGTCAACACCGCCACCAGCGAAATCAGCAGCTCGAACATCTACACGTTCCTCATGTCCTCCAACCTCGTGCTCAATGTGAACTTCGTCACCAACCGCTTCATCGCGGCGGCGGGCAGCTACTACGGCTTGTTCAGCGAAACCAACGGAGCCGCCGAGCACAGCGCCGGTTACTTCACCGTGAAGACCGACCGCAAGCAGGCCTTCTCCGGCACAGTGTTCGTGGATGGCGACAGCACCGCCATCGCCGGTAAGTTCGACCTCGCGGGCGTCGGCTACACCACCAAGCCCATCCTCCGCAAAGGCAAAGCCACCCTCGTGGTGTCGCTCCAACTTAACTTCGACGACAGCATCGGCGGAACCGTGAGCTGTGCTGGCGAAGACTGGACAGCTCCGTTGAGCGGCGACCGCAACGTGTTCAGTGCGACCAACCCGGCTACCAATCTGTTCGCCCCGAAATACACGCTGCTCATTCCCGGCTCCACCAACGTCGCTACGGAACCCGCGGGTTACGGCTACGCTGGCTTGACCATCAAACCTGACGGCACGGTGGCGACAACGACTGCGAGTGCCACACTTGCCGACGGCCAAGCCATCACGTCTCTCAAAGCAACCGTGAGCAAGCACGGCGACTGGCCCTTCTACTCCGCGCAATACAAGGTGGCGTTCAACACCGGTTCCAACTTCATCACGTCCTACAACGGCGCGTTGATCGGCTGGCTCCACTTTGAAACCAACAGCACCATCACCGGCACACTGCACTGGATCAAAACGAGCTGGACCAACGGTTACTACGATGCGGGCTTCAACATCAGCAGCGACGCGCAAGGTTCCGCTTACGACGCCCCGGCGACCGGTGCGCGCGGCATCTTCATCACCAACGGCGTGACAACGATCAGCGATGGTAACTTAAGCGCGCCGTTCTCCTTGAACGTCACCATCAGCAATAATAACGCGTTCGCCTTCGCCGCGAACACGATTGGCGCCACGGCCAAACTCGCTTCCGCCCTCAACGGCATTGTGAGCGGCACGTTCACTAACTCCACCACCGGCCTCAAGACGACCTTCAAAGGTGTCTACCTGCCGGAGCAAAATATTATCGGCGCTCAGTTCTTGGGAACCAACCAGACGGGCGGAGTGCTGATTCAATAAACCCGATTAACCACCCGCCGTGCGCCGTTGACCCCGGCGCACGGCGGATTAAAGAAAAGAAAGACCCTAGTGAAAAAACTGACCCTGACACTGATTGCCACCTTGATTACCGCGAGTTCACAACTGATTCACGCCATGAATTACTCCGCCACCAACACCGATATGCTGCTCGTCTTCCGCCAAGACAACTTCAGCGACGTGGCGTTTGATCTCGGCAGCGTCAGCAACCTCCTCGCCTTGCCTAACGGCACGACGACGAACTTGAACTACGACAAAACACAGGTGAAAACCAACTTCAACAATACCTACACCGGCGTGAAGTTCATTCTCGTCGCCGCCACTGACAGCACGGCGGCGTCCGGTCGCTTCTGGAGCGGCGCACTCACCTCCATCACCGCGTCCAACTTGAGCGGCAGCCAGTTTGGCATCGTGCGCGGCAAGATTGAAGCCGTCGGCAACAACGCCACCGCCGTCACCGTCAGCAACGCCGCCTCCTTCATTGACGCGCCCAGCGACGCGAACTCCTACACCTACGTCGTCACCGACGCCACCGGCACTGGCGTCAGCACCATGAACGGCGCGATGAAGTTCACCTGCGAGGCCGACGCCGGCAGCGCCATGAATGTCTGGGAAGTTGCCCCCAGTGCGACCACTCCCAAGCCCAAGGCCAAGCAAATCGGCTCTCTCACGATGAACGCCACCACCGGTATCATCACCTACACCTCTGGCACGAACGCCGCCGTTGTCCTTACCGCCGCGCGCATCGTCAGCGTCATCCGCACGAACACCATTGCGCGCGTCAACTTCGCCACGACCAACGGCAACAACTACCGGCTCCTGTTCTCCACCAACCTGACCATGTGGCAGACCAACACCGGCGTCGGCTCCATCGCTGGCAACAACGCCACCAACACTTTCCTCGACACGAACGCGGCGGGTCGAGTGTTCTACCGCATCCTGAGCTACTGATCTTCCGCGCGACCGAAAAAACCAAACCAACCAAACCGAGACACACACAACCACCGTTAGAAAACCGAAACCAAAATGAAAACCAATAAACTCATCATCCCCGCGCTCGCGGGAATCCTGTTCGCCTCCACCGCCTTCGCCGTGGATGTGGACATCACCATGACCGGCTCCACCGCCTTCCGTTCGATCGTCCTCGATCGCACGAAAGCTATGTTCGATGCCGGATACACCAGCCTCAGCGGCGGCGGCGCGACTGACGGCACGGTTCCGATCACTTACGTCGGCACCATGAGCCAATACTTCACGCCCACCAACACCACCGTGGCCGTGCGCTTGAGCTTCTCTGGTTCCGGCACCGGCATCATCGCGGTGGATGGCTCCACGCCCGTCTCTACCCGCCACCCCGTCACCGGCAACTTGAGCAACGCCGTCCCCGACGTCGCGTTCTCCGACATCTTCCCCGAATCCACCACGCCCCCCGTCAATGGCGCGAACCTCGAACGCTCCGTCATCGGCGTCATCCCCTTCGTGTTCGTGAAGAACAACGCCCTCACCGGCATCAACAACCTCACCAAAGAACAAGCCACCTTGCTCTTCACCGCTTCCGGCGTGCAATCCGGCTTGAACGGTATGCCCGCGAACTTCCTCGGCGGCGCCGATGCCAACCCCATCTACTTCACCGGCCGTGACTCTGGCTCCGGCACACGCATCTCCGTCCACAAAGATGTCGGCTTCACCGGCACGCCCGTGATGTGGTCCACCAACAACGCCGGCGGCTACATTCAGACCGCAGGCTTCTCCTCCGGCGGCACGGAACGCAACACCATCGCCAACGGTAGCCGCGTCATCGGCTACCTCGGCGAGGCGGATGCGCTCACCATCGCCAGCAGCGCCACCGTGCTCACCTACAACGGCGTGGCGTTCTCCCACAACAATGTCGCCACCGGCAAGTATCCGATCTGGGGCTATGAAAACGTCGTCAACCGCGTCGGCGGCTTGAGCGCCAACCAAGGCGCGTTCCGCGACGCCTTGTTGTCCAACTGCACTTACAGCGCCTACCAGAACACGGCCATCTACTCCAACGCCTTCGTCCCGCTCTCCGACATGCAAGTCGAACGCGGCACGGACGGCGGCACAATCACCTCGTTGAACTTCTAACAGCTTAGGGTCAGGGTCAGAACCGGCGGTGGCGCAAGCCACCGCCGGTTTTTTGCTGCCGACGTGCCGCGCTGCGGTTTCCCGCTCCCCGGGGAAAAGACCATAGACGATGTGACTTGGCGGAAGTCTTATGGTCTATGGTCTTTCTCCACCTCCCTAGTTATCCCTCGCAGCGGCTTGCTCCCCGAGGAGAGGGAGACAAAAAGGACGCGTGGTAAAAATGGCGCCACTGATGATTTCCAGCCATCGGTCACGGGCTTGTCTCCCAATCGTTGCAATGCAGCCGTTGTGTTGTAACAGGCGTCTCATAATTTGTGCGCCGCAACAAAACGGATGCACAAGCTCAGTCAACTTCAGCTCGAACAAATCACGCTCGCGCCTGCCGAGGAGTGGATGGATGCAGCGGCGACGTGGCGGTTTGTGCGGGTGACGAGTGGCGCGGTGTATTGGCTGGGCGCGGGGGTGACGCGGTCGCTCGGCGAGGGCGAGGTCATCGTGGCCGCGCCGACGGTGGTCGGCACTTTCCGCGCGAGTCAAATTGGCGAGGTGCGGTTGCACGGTTTTAGTTTCACGCTGGAGTTGCTCTGTGGGTTTTTCACGTTGAGCGAGCGCGAGGTGTTGGAGGCGCAGGCCAAGGGTAAGAGCGAAATCAAATTTCTCCCGTCCACGCACCCGGTGGCCACGCAGTTCACGGCGCACGTCCTCGGCGGCAGTGTGCAGAACGCACTCGCCCGACGCGTCGCGGGGCTGGAACTGGTGGCTGGTTACTTCGACGAACAACTCAAACACCAACGTCCACTCGCCGCCGTGCAGACGAATGCCAACGACCGCTTCGCTAAGGTTATCGCGGCGATGCCGGAGACGGAGTTGATCAATCACTCGCCGGAGAGTTTGGCGAAGTTGTGCGGGTGTAGCGCGCGGCATTTCAACCGGCTCTTTCAACAACACTTCGGCAAGAGCGCGCGGGTCAAGCAGACGGAACTCCGCTTGCAAAAATCCCGGCAACTGCTCGTTGCTTCGGACGACAAGGTCGTGAACGTGGCGTTGGAATGTGGTTACGAGAACTTGAGTCTGTTCAACTCACTATTCAAACGACGTTTCAACATGACGCCTTCGGAGTGGCGCAAAAAGAATGTCAAGCCGGTCGCTAAAACTTCCGGGCCGTTGCGGCGACGGCTCGCCGCGATGGCGTTGGGGGTCGTCGCTTGCGTGGCGAATGTGCGCGTGGTGGAGACGAATGTTGTCGGCGTGGTTGCGCCCGTTGCGACGGCGAAGACGAATGCGCCGCTGACGTTCCGCGTGGAGACTTACGAGGTAGCGGGTTGCAAGTTTTTGCCGCTGGAGTTGTTGACGCCTATCTTCGAGAAGTATCGCGGCGAGGCGGTCACGTTCGAGATGATTCGCAAGGCGCGCGGAGAGTTGCTGATGGCGTATCGTGAGCGCGGTTTCGTGACGGTGGCGGTGGAAGTGCCGCCGCAAAAGCTGACCAATGGCATCGTGCAACTCAAAGTCACCGAGGGCGTGCTCACGGACGTGGTGGTGAAGAACAATAAGCACTACAGCGTGGAAAATATTTTGCGGGCACTGCCGACGGCGCGCACGAACACGCTGCTGAACGGGCTGGTGTTTCAGCAGCAGCTTGACCGCGCGAACGCGAATTCCGACCGGCAGATTTACCCAGTCATCGGCCCCGGCCCGGAGCCGGGCACGAGCAGTCTGGAGTTGCGCGTGAAAGATCGGTTGCCGTTCCACCTGCATCTGGAGTTAAACAACGCCGCCACGCCCAAGACGCCGGATATGCGGATGAACGTGTCCGCGACTTACAACAATCTGTGGCAGCGTGACCATCAGGTGGGCGTGCAATATTCGCTCACGCCGGAAGATTTGAAGAGCGACGATGAGCAAGCGCCGCACGTGCAACCGTGGGAAAGGCCGTTGATTGCGAGTTACAGTGCGTATTACCGGATGCCGCTCGCGCCGGTGAACGGTTACCCGCGCGCGTATGACTTGCGGGAGTTTGGTTACGACGAAGTCACGCATCGTTTTCGTCCGCCGCCGCTCACGGGTGCGCCGGAGCTTTTGCTTTTCGCCTCACGCTCGCACTCGGACACGGGGCAGCAGTTGCAGAGCCGGACGATTGACCCGGAGGTGATCCCGCCGACGGGCGCGTTCCCGCTGATCATTGACGAACTTTACGCGCGGTCGTGGAGCATCAACGAAGACATGGGCGTGCGTTACTCCAAGCCGTTGGCGAGCGTCGGCCCGATTAGCTCGACGGTGTCGTTCGGGTTTGATTTGAAAAACTTTCGGTTGCGGACGCGGCAACTGCGTTCGTTCCAAGCGGTGCTGATTATTCCCACGTCGGGTTCGTTTGGTCCGCCGTTCACGGTCATCCCGTCGCCGGCGATCAACAGCACCAATGTGACAATTCAAACGGTCGCTTACTTGCCGCTCGCGCTGGACTGGAGTGGCGCGGTGACGGACAAACACGGCGCGACGGTGTTTGACTTGAGTCAGAGCGTGAACTTCATCGGCAATAAAAAAGATTTCCAAGACGTCGCGGGCGCGAGCGGTGCGGACGGCCTTTACTACGTCATCAACGGCAGTCTCACGCGCGACCAGAAGGTGTGGAATGACTGGGGAGTGCGCCTCCACGCGGATGGGCAGTGGGCGAACGAGCCGCTCATCAGCAACGAACAATTTGGCGTCGGCGGTCAAGCCGGTGTGCGCGGCTTTTTGGAAGGTCGCGTGTATGGCGACGCCGGTTGGCGCGCACAACTTGAACCGCATACGCCGTATCTGGACTGCGGCGCGTTTGACGGCGACGTGCCATTGCTCGTGCGCGGCTACGCCTACTTGGATTACGGGCAGGTGTATTCGTTCGCCGCCAGCGCACACACCTCGCTGATGGGTGCGGGCTGTGGTTTCGACGCGAGCATCGGCGAACATTTTGATTTCCGCGTGAACATCGGCGTCCCGTTGCGCCGCCCGGACACCACGAGTCCGGACAACGTCCACGTCGCCTTCAGTCTAGGGATGCAATTGTGAGTTTTAATTTTCTCGCCATGAAAAGTTCGCGCCCGCCAAAAAACTCCTTCGCCGCGCTCGCGCTGTTGGGCTTCACCGCCAGCGCGCTCGCCAATCCCGACGGCATGATGGTCGTGAGCGGCAACGTCGGCGCAATTCTTAACGGCAACACGCTCGACATCACCGCCTCGCACAACGCGGTCATCAACTGGCAAAGCTTCAACATCGGCGCGGGCGAGACCACCACGTTCATTCAACCGAACAACATCTCCGTCGTCTGGAACCGCATCACCGACCAGAATCCTTCGCAGATTTGGGGACATCTAAACGGCAACGGCATCGTGGTGCTGATGAACCAAAGCGGATTTTATTTCGGTCCCAATTCTTCCGTGAACGTCGGCGGTTTCGTGGCCGCGAGCGCGTTCGTCACGCCGCCCGCGTCGGTCGGCGGAATGTGGAGCTACCAAGGCCCGCCGCCCGTCGCGAGCATCATCAACTACGGCGAGATCAAAGCAGCCAACGGCGGCTCCATTTTTCTCGTCGCAGAAAAAATTGAGAACCACGGCGTGCTCACCGCGCCCGACGGCACACTGGGACTCTACGCAGGCAAGGAAGTTTTAATCTCCGAACGTCCCGACGGTCGCGGCTTGAGCATGGGCGTCGCGTTGCCGGAAGGTTCAATTGATAATCTTGGGAAAATTTCTGCGGACGCCGGGGAAATCGCTTTGCACGCGCGCGTCGTGAACCAAGGCGGAATCGTCCAAGCCAATTCCGTGCGCGAACGCAACGGCGTCGTGGAACTCGTGGCCAGCGACGAACTGAATCTCGGCGCAACTTCCGTCATCACTGCGAATGGCGACAACGGCGCGAGCGCAGGCGGCAGCGTGACGCTCAAATCTGGCGGCACGTTCGCCGACGCGGACGGCTCGCGCGTGGAAGTGCGCGGTGGGGCGGCGAGCGGCAACGGCGGTGACGTGGAAATTTCTGCGCCGACGATTTCTGAAATACACACGCGCGTGGA
>JBJOPC010000161.1:0-4503 GCA_046050965.1 Verrucomicrobiota bacterium
AAGATGGACGGCTGGACGGTGCTGGCGAAACTGCGCAAGTCGAAGAAAACTCCCGTGCTCATGCTCACCGCGCGCGACCAGTTGCGCGACCGCGTGAAGGGACTCGACGGCGGCGCGGACGATTATGTTTTGAAACCGTTCGACCTCGAAGAAGTATTCGCGCGCATCCGCTCGCTGATTCGCCGCGCGGCGGACAAGGCGTCCAACCTCATTGAGCTTGGCAAAGTGAAAATTGACACCGCGCTCAAGCAAGTTTCCGTTGGCAAGCAAGCCATCGAACTCACCGCGCGCGAATATCAACTCGTGGAATTCATGGCGCTCCATCGCGGTAAAGTCGTCACGCGCACGGAACTTTACGAACACCTGTTCGATGAAGACGACGCCACGCTCTCCAACCTGCTCGACGTGCACGTTTCCAACGTGCGGAGAAAAGTTGGTGCGGATTTCATCACCACGCGTCGCGGCCACGGGTATTGCATTGAATGATTTTCAACTCGCTCAAACTCCGTCTGCAACTCTGGTATGGCCTACTCCTCGTGGCTGTGCTGGTCGGCTTGGGCGTAGCCGCGTATCGACTTGAATACGCGCGCACGTTCAGCCGCGAGGACGCTGAATTGCAGCGCCGCGCTGGCGGGGTGGCAAACGCTTTGCGCAGCCAAGGCGGCGTCCGCCCACCGCGCGACGAGCAGCGTGGTGAATTTCCACCGCCCGACGATGCGCCGATGCGTGACGATCCAAATGGACGCCCAGAGCAAAACATTGTCGCCGGATTTCATCTCCCGCCGCAAGTCGCCGCGATGTTTGACGACACCGATCCCCAAGGGTTTTATTATTTTCTCATTCGCCGCAATGGTGAGGAACTCGCGCGCTCGGCCAACGTGCCGTCGCTCAATCGCGGCGTCCTCGTTGCCGCGCCCGTCGCTGCCGTCGCGGAAACAGGGCAACCCGGTGAACCGGCCGAGAACCAAGCTCCGCCCGTGCCGCAGATGTTCGGCAATTTCCGTGAAGTCAAAATCATCACGCCGCCCGGCGAAGTCATCGTGGTCGGTCATAACGTCGCCGCCGAACTCGCCGAACTGCACGGCCTCGCGGTCAAACTCGTTGTCGTCGGCAGCGTGATTCTCGCGCTGGGTCTCGCAGGCGGTTGGTGGCTGGCCGCGCGCGCCATTCGCCCGATTGCCGACATCACCGACGCGGCACAAAGAATTTCCACCGGCGATTTGTCGCAACGCATTTCCACCGCTGACCACACCAGCGAACTCGGCGAACTTGCGACGACCTTGAACACCACCTTCGCGCGACTCGAAGCCAGCTTCGTGCAGCAAGCGCAGTTCACCAGCGACGCCGCGCACGAACTCCGCACACCCGTTTCGGTTATTCTCACGCAAGCGCAGTCCACGTTGAAGAAAGAGCGCACCGTCGCCGAATACAAGGAAACCCTCGAAGCCTGCGAACGCGCCGCTACGCGGATGCGCCGCCTCACCGAATCGCTCCTTCAACTCGCGCGGCTCGACGCCGGGCAGGAAAATTTCCGCCACGAGAAATTTGATCTCGCCGCCACCGCGCAAAACTGCGCCACGCTCATCGCCCCGCTCGCCGCCGAGCGCGGACTCACGTTGCACACCGACTGCGCCGCCGCGTCCAGCACCGGCGACAGCGAACGCATCGCGCAAGTCCTCACCAACCTCCTGACCAACGCCATCAAATACAACCGCGACGGCGGCGAGATTTTCGTGGCGACGCGCGCAGAAAACAATTCCGCCGTATTGACTGTGCGCGACACCGGTTTGGGAATTTCCGCCGAAGATTTGCCGCGCGTGTTTGAGCGTTTTTATCGCGCTGACAAATCTCGCACCAACGCCAGCGGCAGCGCCGGCTTGGGCTTGGCCATCTGCCAAGCCATCGTTAATTCCCACGGCGGCGAGTTGACCGTCGCGAGCGAGTTGGAGGTGGGCACGACCTTCACCGTGCGGCTAGCCCCGTAACCAGATTGCGGAATTGTATAATGCCGCGACTGGTTCAAACACTTTGACTGGCGGTCTTGCCCGTCCAGCAAGGATGGCAGGACAAATGCCATCGTGAATCACGCCACTGACGCGGCTGCCCACTTATGCCGGTGTGGCAAAAACTTTTCAACCGCCGTGTTTACGTTACGATGGTGTCATGCCGATTTACGAATACGAGTTGTGCGCAGGCGACTGCAAGGTGTGCGGCGGCAAGTTCACCTTGAACCGTCCGCTCTCGGCCAAGCCGCTCACGAATTGTCCCGCGTGTAAAAAGCCGGTGCGAAAAATCATCTCCGGCTTCAGCTCGCCGCAGAAACTCAAGCCGCTCTCCATCACCGACGCCAAGAGCCAAGGTTTCCAAGTCTACAAACGCTCCGGCAAAGGCGAATACGAACGGCAATGATGCCTGCTGTCAACGCTGTGTTACCATCGTGAAACTTTTCCGTCTAAAAAGTAAAAAACCGTTGACCGGCGTGGTTACGTTCCATTTGCATCCCACCTTCAAAAAAACTGTCGCTCCGGTGTTGGCTAAAGAAAATAAGGCCGAACTGGAATTGGTGGCATGGGGTGCTTTTACCGTGGGCGTTAGTTGCGACGATGGCGGCACTGAACTCGAGCTAGATCTTGCCACCATTCCCGACGCGCCCGCCACGTTCCGCACCCGCTAAACCTGCTCATGAAAAACCCCTTCGCCAAATTCAATCCTGCCACCACGCGTTGGAATGCGAACAACGCCTTGGCCCTCGCGTATGCCGCGCAACTTGCTTACGCGGACAGCGACACGGTTGAGGCGACGTTGCCGGATTGGAGTTTTGACGCGGCGCGGGTTGTGTTCCTTGAACGCAAGGACACGCAATTATTTGTCGCGGCGAATGATGAAATGATTCTCGTCTCGTTTCGCGGCACGCAGGCGAATGATATTTGGGATTGGATGACCGATGCGGAAATCGTCTTGCGGCCGTTCACCGTGGGCTTGGTGCATAAAGGTTTTTACGACGCGTTGCAGGATGTGTGGGCGGAATTGCTCGCGGCCATCGGGAAATTTCAGACGCAAGGGCAGTCGGTCTGGTTCACCGGGCATAGTCTGGGAGCGTCGCTGGCGTGTCTGGCCGTGGCGCGGCTAGTATTTGAAGAGCGGAAACCGGGGCATGGTTTGTATACCTTCGGCCAGCCGCGCACGGGCGATTATTTCTTCTCGGAAAAATTCGACCACGAGTTCGGCGGCAAAACGTTTCGGTTCGTGAATGACTGCGACATTGTCACACGGTTGCCGCCGCGGGTTCTCAATTACAGTCATGTGGGGCAGTTGATGTTTTTTGACGCCCAGAAGCGGTTGCAGACGGACGACCACTGGTGGAATAAGTTCCTCAACTCGGTGGTGGTCGGGCGTGAAGGTTTGATTAAACCTAAACTTCTGGTCAAACAGCACGCCATCGAGCGATACATCGAATGTATGCAAAAAAATCTGACCACGCCAACTGGCCTGTGAATTTGGGTTCCGCGCCGAACGAGTTCGGCCAATTTTATTCGGCGCGGATGTTTTCCCAGCGGCGCGCATTAGCCCGTAACCAATCCGCGCCGACGTGCGTCTCTCGCGGGGCGCAGATTTCTCAATTATGAAAACTTTACTCATTGTGTTGGCGGCGGCGGGTGTGGCATTTGGCTCGGCATGGTTCGTCGCCAATTCCTCGGCGGACGCCAAAACCAAACAAGCCATGGCCGCCCAGGCTAAATTGCAGGCGGAAAAAACCGCGCTCGAAACCGCCCTTGCCGAAGCGCGCAACCAACCGGCGACCGCCAGTGCCGTCGTCGCCGCGCCCGCCGCCGCGCACGGTAAAGCTGCCCTCACCGCGCAAGAGTTACTCGATAAGCTCGTCACCATCCGCCCCGGCACGAGCGCGGAACGCAACCGCAACATTCGCCTTGTCGTTTATTATTTGGAGAGCCTCGCCGAGTGCCGCGAGGAAGCCGTGCCGGTCATCAGCACTTTCCTCGCGCAGAATCAGGACATTGATTACACCACGGTGGACGCCTCCGAAGATCCCACCGCTGCGCCTGCCGACACGAACACGCAGCCGCAGCAAGGCGGTCGCAACGGACGCGGCAATAACAACGGCGGACGTGGCGGCAACAATAACAACGGCGGCGGTCGCGGCGGCAACGGCGGCGGCAACGGTGGCGGCAATAACAATGGCATTTGGTCCTTCCGTCGCGGCGGCGAACTTCGCACCGACTTCGTGCTGCCGCCCTCGCTGCGCCTCGGCCTCGTGGACGTGCTCAAAGCCATCGGCACGGAACCGGCGGAAAAAGTTCTCGCGTCCTTGCTGGAAACTTCTGGTCGCGGCATCGAGATTGATTACGTCGCAAAAGTGTTGCAGCAACTGACGCCTGACAAATACCGCACGCTCGCCCTTTCTTCCGCCAAAGATTTGCTCACGCACCCGCCCACGATTGACAGCCCCAACCGCCTCGACGAACTCTCCGCCGGTTATTTGTT
>JBJOPC010000162.1:0-3894 GCA_046050965.1 Verrucomicrobiota bacterium
AAGTTGGTGTTGGATATTACCAACAAGAAAACGCAAGCCGCTCGGCTCCAAGCCAAATCGGAACCCAAACCCACCAAGGCGAGCAAAGCGGCGGCGGCCAAAGCGCTGAACATCGTTGTCCCCGTCAACCCGCTCGCGCCTGCGACCGATTCCGCCGGGGTCATCCAGAAGCTCGTCAACATGGCGCACGAGCGCGGTTACCTCACTTACGACGATATCAACGACGCGTTGCCCGATGATTTGACGCCGGACGATCTCGACGAGATTTACACGAAGCTCAAGAACCTCGACATCGAGATTGTGGACTCGGCGGAAGAATCCCGCTCCAAAGCGCAGCCGGAACAACCCGAAGAAGAGGAAGTAGACCGCAGTCGTCTCGACATTCTCGATGACCCGGTGCGGATGTATATGAGCCAGATGGGCAAAGTCCCGTTGCTCACGCGCGAACAAGAAGTGGAAATTTGCCAGCGCATCGAAGTGGCCGAAGTGGAGATGAAACGCATCATCTACGGCTACGGTTTCGCCGCCAAAGAACACGTCGCGCTCGCGGAAAAACTCTTGTCCGAGCCGCCCAAAGAACGTTTCGACCGCGTCATCGTGGACAAAAAAGTCGCCAGCCGCGACCAGCACTTGAAAGATATGCGTCGCCTCGTGAAGAACGTGCGCGATATGGACGGCAAGGCCGACGAGAAATACATCGCGTGGCAAAAGGCGGCGAACAAATCCGCGCGCAACCGCATTGAAAGCGATTTCCGCAAGCTCGACAAAAAGATTCAGGCGACCTTCGCCAAGTTCTTCTACAAACAAAAAGTTTTGGAAGAAATGATCGTCGTGTCCGACAACATTCACGACAAATTCCAAGCCTGCAAACGCAGCATCACGCAGTGGGAAACCCATCGCAAATCTGCCGAGCAGCAAGCGCAGATTGCCAACGAGCGTAAGACCATCAAGGCCTTGGAGCAGTTCGTGCGGATGCCCATTGAAGATTATTTCAAAGTGTTCGCCGGTTTGAAAAAAGCCGCCGACCAAGCGCACGCCGCCAAGACGCACATGGCCGAAGCCAATTTGCGCCTCGTGATTTCCGTCGCGAAGAAATACACCAACCGCGGCCAGTCATTCCTCGATTTGATTCAGGAAGGCAACATTGGTTTGATGAAAGGCGTCGAGAAGTTTGAGTATCGCCGTGGCTATAAATTTTCCACCTACGCGATTTGGTGGATTCGCCAAGCCATCACGCGTTCCATCGCCGACCAAGCGCGCACCATCCGCATCCCGGTGCACATGATTGAAATCATCAACAAACTCTGGCGCACCCAGAAGAACTTGATGCAGGAACTCGGTCGCGAACCCACCCCCGAAGAACTCGCGGACGAAATGCATTTGCCCGTGAGCCGCGTCAACTCGCTGCTCAAAATGGCGCAACAAACCGTCTCGCTCCACGCCCCCGTGGGCGACGGCGACGAAGTCAGCTTCGGCGATTTCATCGAAGACAAGTCCGCCGAGAATCCTTCGGACGTGACCAGCTATTCGCTGTTGAAAGAAACGCTCAAGGACGTGCTCGCCACGTTGACCGAGCGTGAACGCAACATTCTCGAAATGCGCTTCGGCCTTGGCGACGGCTACCAACGCACCCTCGAAGAAATCGGCAAGCAATACAAAGTGACGCGCGAACGTATCCGCCAAATTGAAGCCAAGGCGCTCCGCAAACTGCGCCATCCTACGCGCGTCCGTCAGTTGCAGGGCTTCTTGGAAAACTCCGAAGAAGCGATGGGCTGATGCTCGGCTAGAATTCACCGCGCCGGGCAGCCTGAAAACTGCCCGGCGTTTTTCCTTTCGTCGGTTTCGTGTATTTCGTGGTTCAACTCTGAAAATTTATGCTGAAGAAAATTCTCATCTGGGGCTTCGTCGCCATCGTCGTGCTAGGCGTCGTGACCGTCATCGCGCTGTTCATGTCCATCAACGTGCTCGTGAAAAAGGGCGTTGAGGCCGTCGGCCCGCCACTCACCAAGTCCGATGTGAAACTCGCGAGCGCACACCTCTCGCCGTTCTCCGGCAGCGGCCAGCTCACCGGCCTCGTCATCGGCAACCCCGCTGGCTACGCGTCCTCTAACGCTATCTCGATTGGCGACCTCCAACTTGCCGTGGACCTCGCCTCGGTGAAATCCGATGTCGTCATCATCAAGACCCTTCGCATCCAGAACCCGGAAATCACCTACGAAGGCGGACTCACCGGCAAAAACAATATCCGCCAAATCCTCGATAACCTCGAAGCAGCCACCGGCGGCGGCGCAAAAAATTCCACCGCGTCCAGTCCCGCAAGCAGCGGCGGCAAAAAAATCATCATTCAAGACGTCGTCATTGAGGGCGCAAAAGTTCACGCCCACCTCACCGGCCTCGTCAGCAAAGAAATCACGTTGCCGCTCCCGCCGCTGCATTTGCAGAACCTCGGCGCGCCCGGCCAAGGTCTTGCCATCGGCGATGCCGTGCAGCAAATCATCAAGCCGTTGTTCACCAGCATCACGGACGAGATTGCCAAGGAAGCAGGCAGTCTCGGCAAAGAAGCCGCCAACAATCTTCTGAAAAATGCGGGCGGCGAAACCAGCAAAGCATTGAACAAAGCCGGCGACGCCATCAAAGGGCTATTCAAGAAATAAACTGTGTTAGGCCGTCCGTTTGGAGTTCTGCCTTTAGGCGATTCGTGTGCCCGAGCCGCCTAAAGGCGGAACTCCGAGCGTTCACCGCCACTCGTGCTTCGGATATTTGCGCTGCAACTCGGATTTGATCTTCGGGTAATGCTCGCGCCAGAAGTTCGCGAGGTCGCTCGTGACTTGAATCGGCTTCATGCCGGGCGTGAGGATGTGAACCGTCACCGGCAAGCGACCGAGCGCGAGCTTGGGCGTCTGTGTCACATCGTAAAGTTCCTGAATCCGCAGCGAGATAAACGGCGCGCGACCCTCTTCGTAATTCACTTTCGGTGTGCGGCCGTTCGAGAGCGTGAGGCGTTCGGGCGCGTGTTTGTCGAGCAACTCGCGCTGCGTGTGTGAGAGCCACGACATCACGACGGGTTTCACTTCGCGTTCTTTGATGTCTTTGTAACTCACCGCGCCGTGGCAGAGTTGTTCGATGATCGCCTTCTTGTCGTCGTCCGTGATGGGCGGCAACGACAAATCGGCGCAATGCTGACAGAGCAGACGCAGCCGCAACAACCATTGCTCAACGTGATGATCCCAGTTCGGCAACAGCAAACGTCCCGCGTTGATTTCCTCGGCGAGCAATCGCGCCGCAGCATCGGCGGGCGGCGGGTCAATGCGCTTGGCGGCGAGCGCGAGGTCGCGGAAGCGCAACAGCTCGGCGGCCATCACGCGCTTGGCTTGCGCGTCCCACTGGACGTGAACCTCGCTCTTGATGTCGTCGGGAAATAATTCCTTGAGCCACGCGGCTTCGATGGCGGTGGCGGCGGAGAGAATCGTGTTCACCTCGTTGTCGCGCCCGCCGACTTCGCGAATCTCCGCGACGACGAACAGCTCCGCCTTGCTCACCACGCTTTCGCGCGCGAGCACCCCGCGCCGCCCGTGAACGAGTTCGCAGCGCAACGTGCCTTGGTCAAGCCGCCGCGCGACGCGGTCGCTGAAGCCGATGAGGATACACTTCTGCAATGCCTCGTCCTTGATTTCGCGCGGCGTGGTGTCGAGACCTTCGTCCTTGGCGATGCGGAGGAACTGCTCGAACAGCGGGCCGACTTGCCGCGCGGTGACGGCGTGGATGCCGAGCCGACGACAGGCTTCGAGCTTGAACTGATTGTTCTGCGCGAAGTTCCAAGCGCGCATGAGAATCCAAAAATCAGACGTAGCTTTTTCGCCGAGCAAATCATCCCGGTCGTTCTGCACATCCTTG
>JBJOPC010000163.1:0-9750 GCA_046050965.1 Verrucomicrobiota bacterium
CGCGATATTCTTTCTGGTTTCTTCATTCTTCATTCTTCATTCTTCATTCGCACATGGCTGACGCCCCCTCCATCCCATTGCTTATCGTCATTTCCGCCCCGTCCGGCGGCGGCAAGACCACGCTTTGCCACAACTTGCTCGCCGCGCATCCCAACATGACGCGCGCCGTCACCTGCACCACGCGCGAGCCGCGCGGCAAGGAACAGGAAGGTGTGGATTATTATTTTCTCGATGCGTCCGCGTTTCTGAAACGCGTGCAAGCCGGGCATTTTCTTGAACACGCCACCGTCTACGGCAACAGCTACGGCACGCTCAAAACGGAAGTCTTAGAAAAGCTCCGCGCGGGCAAAGACGTGCTGCTGAACATTGACGTGCAAGGCGCGGCCTCCGTGCGCGAGCGCGCGGAAGAAGAGCCGGAACTCAAGCGTTCGCTCGTGGAAGTTTTTCTCACGCCCGCGTCGTCGTCCGTGCTGGAGCAGCGGCTGCGCAAGCGCGGCACGGATTCCGAAGCGGCCATGGCCAAACGGCTCGGGGTGGCGCGGCAGGAAATCGCGCAGTGGAAACATTTTGATTACCTGCTCATCAGCACGAGCGCAGACGAAGACCTGCGCCGGATGCAGTCCATTTTAGCGGCGGAAAAAATGCGCGTGAACCGCGCCCAGCCGCCGGAGATTTAAGATGAACACTTCGCCCAACCTCGTCCTCGGAGTGACCGGCTCCATCGCGGCGCACAAGGCGGCGGATTTGGCAAGCCAACTCACAAAACTTGGTGCAAACGTCCACGTCGTGCTCACAGCAGACGCACAGAAATTCATCACGCCGCTGCCGTTCAAAACTCTGTCGCGCAATCCCGTCGTCACGAATCTTTACGACGAGGAAGCCGGTTGGCAACCCACGCACATCAAGCTCGCCGACGAAGCTGCCCTGCTGCTCATCGCGCCCGCCACCGCGAACTGCCTCGCCAAACTTGCGCACGGCCTCGCGGACGACGCGTTGACGTGCATCGCGCTCGCGCTGAATCCCAAGGCCAAGCTGCTCATCGCGCCCGCGATGAACGGCAAGATGTGGCTGCACGCCGCCACGCAAACGAATGTCGCCACGCTGAAAAAACGTGGTGCGGAATTCATCGGCCCGGACGCAGGAATGTTGTCGTGCGGTTACGAAGGCGTGGGCCGGTTGTGGCCGGTGGAACAAATCGCGGCACGGGCATTCAAGCTCGCGCGTAAATAATTTTCCCGTTCGCCCGCTGCAAAAATTGGTGTAGCTTCCTGCCGTCATGGCTTGGACAAAATGGAACTGGCTCGCGGAGTTTCGCAAACTCTGGGAGCCGCCGTTGACCGACCCCGCCTCGCACGCCGCGCGCATTTTCAAGGCGCACCGCAACTTCGTCCTGCCCGCCAAGCTCGTCATCCTCGTCATCGTTCTCTACTACATTTTTTTCTCCACCTGGATAGCGCAAGTTTCCGACGAGCAGGCCGCCGCGCTCGACTCTTTGCAACACGTTACCCACCTGTCGCTGCAAGAGTGGGCGGTCATCATTCTGGTGTTGAACCTCGGCCTCACCGCCGTGCTGCTCGCTATCCGAAAATTTCCACAGCGCGCCATCTACGGCATCGTGCTGTTCAACGGCGTGGTGGACGGTTTGTTCCTGCTAGCGATGACGCTCGTGACGGAAGGTTTCAAAAGCTATCTGTTCTGGGTTTTTCCCGCGCTCATCGTCATCAATGCCTTCTCGATTCCGCTCGCTGCACCGCAGATTATTTTGAACCTGCTCTTGAGCGCGTTCTACATGGCGGGCGGCATCTGGCAGGCGGAAATTATTCTCAACTCCGGCACGGGCGATGTCGCCAGCCGCCCGCTGTCGCAAGGTTCGCATAAAAAAGACGGCGACCATGCGCGGCCGTCGCCCACGGGGAAAAAATATCTCGACGAACTGCTCGCGCGCCGCAGCGAAACGCGCGACCTCGATATTTCTGCCGAAGCCTTCATGCTCAAACTCATCGTGCTGTGGTTGCTCACGGCGTGCTGCTACGGCATTCAAGTGCTTGCGGCGCGGCAAAAACAGATTGAAGAAGAAGCCCGCGAATTCGCCGTGCGCCAAGGCCAGTTGAGCACCGCCGGACGCCTCGCCGCTGAAATCGCGCACCAGATTAAGAACCCACTCGCCATCATCAACAACGCCACGTTCTCGCTGCGCCGCCAACTCGCGCGCGGCAAGACCGACGTGTCCGACCAACTCGCCATCATCCAGGAGGAAGTGGACCGCAGCGACCGCATCATCACGCAACTCATGGGCTACGCACGCCTTGCCGAAGGCCGCGTGGAGAAGCTGGACATAGTCGAAGAAATCGAACACGCGCTCAATGAAGTTTTTCCGCGCGCCATCGGCTACGAGGTGGAAATCGAACGCTTGTTCGCCCGCGATTTGCCGCCGCTGTTCATGCAGCGCGGTCATCTTGCCGCCGTGCTCGTGAATCTGTTGCAGAACGCCCGCGAAGCCCTCGGCGGTCATGGCCACATCAAAGTCACCGCGCAACCCGCGCCGAATTTCTCCGTCGAAATCACCATCCACGACAACGGCCCCGGCATTTCCACCGACCAATCCGAGCGCGTGTTCGAGGCGTATTTCACGACCAAAGACAAAGGCACCGGCCTCGGGCTCGCCATCGTGAAACACAACGTGGATCTTTACGGCGGAACCATCCGCGTGGATTCGTCGCTTGGAAAAGGCTGCCGCTTCGTGCTAGTGTTCCCCTCGAAATCCTTGATGCCGTCGTCCAAAAATTCCTAAACCATGAGCCACAATCTCCCTCCTATTCTCATCGTGGACGACGAGAAAAATATGCGCGCTTCGCTCCGCACCGTGCTCGCCGACGAAGGTTACAAAGTGCGCGAAGCTGAATCCGCCGAACAAGCGTTGCAGATTCTCGCGTCGGAAGAATTGTTCATGGTCGTGACCGACGCACGGCTCGGCGGCATGAGCGGCTACGAATTTTTGCCGAAGGCGCGCGCGCAGTGGCCAGACTTGCCGGTGCTGATGATTACCGCCTACGCCACGCCCAAGCTCGCCGTGGACGCCATCCGCGCGGGTGCGATTGATTATTTGGCCAAGCCGTTTGCGCCGGAAGAATTGCTCCACGCCGTCGCGCGCTGCGCTGAACGGCACTTGCTCATCCGCGAAAACACCACGTTGCGCGGACGTGCCAGTGAGACGTATCGCCTCGAACAAATCGTTGGTGAATCGCCCAAGATCAAAGAACTGCGGCAAATGATCACGACCGTCGCGCCCGCCGATGCCGCCGTGCTGATTCTCGGCGAGAGCGGCACGGGCAAGGAACTCGTCGCCGGCGCGCTGCACTCGTTGAGCCATCGCCGCAGCCACAATTACACGCGCATCAACTGCGCCGCCATCCCCGAGCAACTGCTCGAAAGCGAGTTGTTCGGCCACGAAAAAGGCGCGTTCACCGGCGCGCTCAAACAGAAACTTGGCCGCGTGGAAGAAGCCGACGGCGGCACGATTTTCCTCGATGAAATCGGCGACATGAGCCGCCCGCTGCAAGCCAAGCTGCTGCGCTTTCTCGAAGACGGCTCGTTCACGCGTGTCGGCGGCACGCAGGAATTGCGCGTCAACGTCCGTCTGCTCGCTGCGACCAACCGCGACATCATCACCGCCATTCGTGAGGGAAATTTCCGTGAGGATTTGTATCACCGCCTCAACGTCGTGCAGTTCCGTTTGCCCGCCTTGCGCGAGCGCGGCGACGATGTCGTCATGCTCGCCGAACATTTTCTGAAACACTTCGCCGCCGTGATGAAGAAGACCATCAAAGGTTTCGCGGCGGCGGCGAAGCAGAAATTGCTCGGCCATCATTGGCCCGGCAACGTGCGCGAACTCCGCAACGTCATCGAACGCGCGCTCATCCTCGAAAGTTCCGGCATCATTTCCGCCAACAGCTTGCCCGACTTCACACTCGAAACCGGCCTCCGCAAAGCCACCGACCCGAAGTCCGTGGCCACCGACGAACCGCTCGACAAAATTGTCGCCAACTTCGAGCGCGACCTCATCAACTCGGTGTTGGAACAATATCGCTTCAGCGTCAGCAAGACCGCCGAGCATCTCAAAATCAGCCGCCACGCGTTGCGCTACCGCTTGCAACGCCTCGACATCAGCACCGCTGACGACAGTGGCGACACCGACACGGTGGAAAAAAACGAAGTCTGATGTTCTTCGCCGCGCTCAAACCCACGCCGCCAGACGCGCGTGAATTAATCGAAACCGCCGCCCACGCCACGCGCCCGGATAGCTCGCCCACCAAACTGCTGCTGCTCGCCGTCGCGGGCGTCACCGTGCTGCTGTTCCTCATTGTGTGGCTGCGAAAAAAACGCCGCCACGAATTCCGTCGCTCCGCGTGGTCTGACCGGGCGCATCGCCAGAAATTTTCCAGTGCCGCCAAAGTTTCCGCCTCGCGCAGTCGCGGACGCCGCCGTCGCCGCAATCGCCAACCGCGCAACCCCACGCTCGACCAGACCGGCGGCCTGCCGCCCAAACGCGAGCCGTAAAGTTTGGAGTTCCGCCAAACAACACCGCTGTTCGCGCTCGCAACCAACTTCGTTGCCGTCTAGTTTTTCCGCCGTGAACAACCGTTCCGAAAAACTCTCCGCGTTGCTGCAACTTTCCCACGCGCTCGGCCAGCCCGCGCGCCAACTCGCCATTCTCGGCGAAGGCAACACCAGCGTTCGTCTCGACGCCACCACGTTCCTCGTCAAAGCCAGCGGCAGCACTCTCGCCACACTCGACGAATCCGGCGTGGTGGAATGTCAAGCCGCGCCGCTGCTCGCGCTGTTAGATCAAAAAAATCTTACCGACAAAGAAGTGGACGGCGCACTGCTCAACTCGCGCGTGGATGCCACCGCCAAGAAGCCGTCCGTCGAGGCGTTGTTCCACGCTTACTTTCTCTCGCTGCCCGGCATCAACTTCGTCGGCCACACGCACGCGCCGGCGGTGAATGGAATCTTGTGTTCACCGCGCGCCGAGGAGTTCGCGGCCAAAAGAATTTTTCCCGACGAAATCGTCTGCTGCGATGTCGCATCCGTGTTCGTCCCTTACACCGATCCGGGTCTCTGGCTCGCGCAGGTGGTGCGTGAACGCGTGGGTAATTTCCTGCAAGCGCATGGGCGTCCACCGCGTGTCGTGCTGCTGGAAAATCACGGCATCATTACGCTCGGCGGCACGCCGCAGGCCGTGGAGGCAGCGATGTTTATGGCGGAAAAAACCGCCGCCATCTGGCTCGGCGCGGCGGCGTTGGGCGGACCGAAATTTCTTTCGCCGGAAAATGTCGCGCGTATTTCCGGTCGCCCGGACGAAGCGGTGCGCCGCCAAGTTTTGAAGATGTGATTTAGTTTTTTTGCCGCCATGCAAATCATCCACACCGCTGCCGCCATGCAACGCCGCGCCCAACGCTGGCAGCGCGCCAGCGTCCGCATCGCTCTCGTCCCCACGATGGGCTACCTGCACGACGGCCACTTGAGCCTCGTGCACGCCGCGCGCCAGCGCGTGGGGCGGCGCGGCCAAGTCGGCGTGAGCATCTACGTCAACCCCACGCAATTTGCGCCCACGGAAGATTTGTCCCGCTACCCGCGCGACCTGCGGCGCGACTTGCAACTCTGCCACGCGGCGGGCGTGGATTTTGTTTTTGTGCCGAGCGATGCCGAGATATATCCCGGCAAAGCTGAAGGAAATTTCAGCACCTACGTCGTTGAAGAAAGTTTGGCGCGCGTGATGGAAGGCGCGGCTCGCCCCACGCATTTTCGCGGCGTCACAACCGTCGTCGCCAAGCTGTTCAACCTCGTGCTGCCGAATGTGGCAGTGTTTGGGCAAAAAGATTTTCAACAAGCCGCCATCCTCCGCCGCATGATCGCCGACTTGAATTTTTTAGTGAAAATCATCATCGCGCCCACCGTGCGCGAACATGACGGCCTCGCGATGAGTTCGCGCAACAAATTCCTCGATGCCGAGCAGCGCGCACAAGCGGTCATTCTGTTTCACGCGCTGCAAGCCGCGAAAGCCGCCATACGCCGCAAAACTATTTCCGCGCAAAAGTTAAAAGCCGACTTGCAAGAATTTTTCACCGCCGCTCCGCTCGCGCGCTTGGACTACATCGAATTCTTCAACGCCGACACGCTGCAACCCGTCGCCAAAGTTTCGCGCGGCACGCACATGGCACTCGCCGCACGCTTCGGCTCCACGCGGTTGATTGATAACGCGCGACTCTAGTGCTACGTTCCGCGCCATGTTCTCCCGCGCGCTTTGCTTTTCCCTGACGCTGCTGGCGTCGCACCTTTTCGCCGCCACGTTCTACATCGCCCTCACCGGCAACGACACCAACTCCGGCACGACCACCAACCTCGCGTGGCGCACGATTCAAAAAGCCGCCAACACGCTCGCGCCTGGCGACACCGCCCTCGTGCGCAGCGGCGTTTATTCCGAGGCCGTCACAGTCAATGTCTCCGGCAACGCAGGCAGCTTCGTAACGTTCCAGAATTTTCCCGGCGAACAACCCATCGTGGACGGCGCCACCGTGCCTGTGCCAAGCGTGAACGGCGGATTGTTCACCCTCTTGGCGCGCAGCAACGTGACCGTCGCGGGTTTTGAAATCAGAAATTACCGCACCAACGCACTGCATGTTGTTCCCGCTGGTATTTGGATCGGCGGCGGCGCGCATGACATCAGCATTCTCTCAAACAACATTCACCACATCGAAAACACTAACGCCAACGCCGACGGCGCTTACGGTCTCGTCGCTTATGGCGACAGCACGGCGACCATCAGCAACCTTGTCATCCGCGCCAACGAACTGCACCACCTCAAAACCGCGTGGAGCGAATCCATGGCACTCGACGGCAACGTGAGTGACTTCGAGGTGAGCAGCAATCGCGTCCACGACAACTGGAACATCGGCATCCTCATGGCCGGTTGGTATGGCACTTGTCCCGTCACGAATCTCGACCGCGCGCGTCACGGAGTTTGCCGCGACAACACGGTTTGGAATTGCAGCACCGCCAGCAATCCGAATTACGGTTCGCCGAGTTGCGCCGGAATTTATTGCGACGGCTCCACCGACATCATCGTGGAGCGCAACCAAAGTTTTCAGAACGACATCGGTTTGGAATTTGCCACTGAAAATAAAGGCAAGCCCACCGACCACATCCTCGCGCGCAACAATCTCGTTTGGTCGAATGGCATGGGCGGCATTTTCATCGGCGGTTACGACACCAAACGTGGGCGCACGGAACTTTGCACCATCACGCACAACACGCTTTTTCATAACGACACGCTCGGCTGGGGACAGGGCGAATTCATGATGCAGTTCGACACGCGCTCCAATATTTTCACGCACAATCTGCTCATCGCAAACGACACCGCCGTGAACCTGCTCGTCTGCAACACCTCGGCCATCAACACCAATAACACGCTCGACTGGAATCTCTACTTCGCGCCCGGCGGCGCGAGCGCGGCGCAGTGGAAATGGAAAAACACCGCGCGCACCAGTTTCGCAACGTGGAAATCCGTCAGCACCAACGACGCGAACTCGCTCTTCGCTGACCCGCAATTTATCAACGCCGCTGGGACGAATTTCCATCTCGCCACCAACTCGCCCGCCGTGAACGCGGGCGCGACAAACTTCACGGCAGATGCGGGGGAAACAGATTTTGATTTCCAGCCGCGCGTATCCGGCGGACGCACCGACCTTGGCGCGGATGAACTCGGCGCGCTCGCGCCCGTGCTAGGATTTGCCGCCCCCGCGAATGGCGTGGTGCAACTAACGCTCACCGGCGAACCCGGCCACACCTTCGTCTGGGAAAAGTCGGCCGCGCTCACGAACTGGCAGCCGCTCGCCACGAACTTCGCTGACGGCGGCTCGCTGTTGCTCACCAGTTCTGTCGCCGCGCCCGCCGGATTTTTCCGCGCGAAACTGGTGCAGTGAAAAACGGTAGGGCATCGCTGCCGCGATGCCGGGGTTGCGGCAGCAACGCCCTACCGAGCCTCGACCAACGCGCGCACCACAAAACCCGCCGCCGCGAAACCAAACGCACCCGTCACGAACGTCGCCGAGCCGAGTCCGCCGTTGCAATTCAGTCGCGAATCTTTTTCCTCCGCGCACCGCTCTGCGCTCACCGTGCCGTCAGGCTGCGCGAACACTGGCAGTTCCGCCGAGAACACGCACGGCACGCCCATCACCCGACCCGCCGCCGGAAACGCGTGTTGCTCGCGCAAACGTTTGCGAACTTGGGCGAACAGCCGATCGTGCGTGGCGTGACTGAGATCGGCGAGGCGCACCGCCGTGCCGTCGCGCCGCCCGCCCGCCGCGCCGCAACTGACGATGGGAATTTTCTCCGCCACGCAGCGCGCGATTAAAAAAGCTTTGTTCGTCACGCCGTCAATCGCGTCCACGACAAAATCAAATCTGCTCGCGAGAATTTCCGCCGCCGTTTGTTCGGTGAAAAATTGTTGCACGGTGGTGACGCGGCAATTGGGGTTAATCGCGCGGATGCGTTCGGCCATCACGTTCACCTTGGCGCGGCCAACTGTGTCCGTGAGCGCGTGAAGTTGGCGGTTGATGTTCGTCACGCAGAGTTCATCCAAGTCCACGAGCGTGAGCGCGCCAACGCCGGAACGCGCAAGCGCCTCCGCCGTCCACACGCCCACACCGCCGACACCGATGATGGCGATGTGCGCGCTTTGCAGTCGCGCCAAACCCTCGCGTCCGTAGAGCCGCGCAATGCCGCCGAAGCGTTCGTTGAAATCTTCCATGCGCGCGGAGTTTCTGGTTTCGAGTTTCGAGTTTCGAGTCTTTTGTGCAGGTGGGGCGCGTCACTCCGTGCGCGCCGTCGTGTGCCAGACCAAGCCCGGCGCGCACGGAGTGACGCACCCTACCTCTGCTGAATCACTTCTTCGTCATGCGGTAGACGCCGTCCCAATCGTCGGCGGGCGGGTGGGCAAGGAGTTCGCGGCAGCGGTCGAGATACATCGCGCTCAAATAATCCTGCGGCTCGCGCTGCAAGCTTTGTTCAAACATTTTAGCGGCGGCGGCGAATTCTTTTTGGCGATAACGCACGACGCCTTCTTCATAACGCGCGAGCCAGAGCGGAAGCGAGACGGTTTGCCCCGCGCCTTCGCCCATGACAGTGAAGACATCCACGGGCTTGGTCTTACCTTTGACTTGGAGGCCATCCACGAGGCGCAAAAGGTAAGTATCACGGACAAGCGCGGCGACGTTTTCGCCGATGAGCAGGTCGAGGTGATATTCCTTGGTCGCGCCTTCGAGACGCGAGGCGAGGTTCACAGCGTCGCCGATGACGGTGAGTTCCATTTTTTCGGTGGAGCCGAGGTTGCCGACGATGACTTCGCCTTGATTCACGCCGAGGCCGAGCGCGAGTTCCGGCCAGCCGCGCGCGCGCCAGCCGTCGTTGAGTTGCACGAGGCTTTTGCGCATGGCGAGCGCGGTGGCGACGGCTTGCTTGGCGTCGTGCGCGGGACTTTGGCTGACGATGTTGCCCCAAACGGCCATGACGGCGTCGCCGATGAATTTGTCGAGCGAGCCTTCGTGGGCGAAGACAAGCGCGACCATCTCCTCGAAATATTCATTGAGCTGTTTGACGAGCTGCGCGGAATCGGATTTCTCCGTCAGCGTAGTGAAGCCGCGCAAGTCGGAGAACAAAATCGTGACGGGTTTGCGGACGCCGGTGAGGGAG
>JBJOPC010000164.1:0-3846 GCA_046050965.1 Verrucomicrobiota bacterium
AGTTGTTTGTTGTAACCGCAAGTGTCACTGCCCCAGTTCGGATAGCCCATCACGGCGGCGCGTTGCACTCCGATGATACTCGCGCGCAAACCTTCTTGATTGCCGCCGATGTCGCCGCCCCAATTCACCGCGTAAGCCGCCGTGCCAGTGTAAGCCGCACGCGGCATCAGCGCAAAATCATCGCCGCGATGTTCCTTGGCCACATCGTAAGCGGCTTTCACATACATGGCCGGATAGGCATTGCGATTCTCGCGGATGCTCCGACCGTCAAAAACTTTGTAAGGGCCGCTTTCGGGAATCTGTTCCTCCGCGCGATCCATCTTGAAACCCGCGACGCCCAGCTTCAGCAACTTCGCCACGCCATCCTGCCAATATTTTTTCGCGTCCGGATTCGTGAAGTCCACCATCGGATAATTATTCTTCGTCGCCTTCTGTCCTGCGCTGGCGAGCGTCCAGCCTTTGGCGAGCGCGTTGGTTTCCATTTCGCCTTGGAAGAACGGCCCAATCCACAACACGGTTTTGCAATTCATTTCCTCCAACCATTTCACTTCTTCGGCGAAATGCGGCAACCGTTTGCCATCAATCTTGAAATCATCGTAGCCGTTCTTGCCCGGTCCCCACGGACGGTCAATCCAATACACGCCGCACGGAATCCCATACGCCTTCATCAGCAACACATCTTCCATCACTTCGGAATTGAACGGCCCGGTCACCGGCGTGCCGTCGTAATAATTCGTGCGCTGGGTGTGTTCATCGCGCCAGCGCCACGGCGTGAACATCCACTTGGGCGGCAGCACGGGCGGCCCGGCGTCGAGCGCGTGCGCTTGCACGAGCGTGGCGGGACTGGCGGACTTATAGATTTTGAAAGCGAACGACGGCCCTTCAAACTTCACCATCACCGTGCGCGCATCACTCGCGCAGAAATCATATTGCCCCGGCCAGTTGCCCAGCACGAACATCGCGTAGCCGCGCGACGACAAAAAATATGGCGCGTAGACCGAAGTCGTCGGCTTGAGAATCATGTCCACCTTTTGCCCGCGCAAATTCATCGCCGTGCTGACGCCACTCGCCCACGAGGCTTGCTGCGGTCCGTCCACCACGCGCTCCATCAAGCCCGTGAAATATTCATCCGTGTCAGCACCGATTTCGACACCCCACTTCTCGATGCCCTCGCTCGGCGACGCCGTGAGTTCCACCGTGTAATTCTCGCCGTTCGGCGTCACCGTCGCTGCGACCGTGCGACCGTCCGAAGTTTTAATTTCCGCGTGTTGATGCGCGCGCGCGTCCGCGAGCAACTGCGCGGGCAACGCCGTGCGCCCGCTGGAAGTTTCGTAAAAAAGTTTTTGCAACTCCGGCGTGGCGGTGGAAGTCCCGGAGTGATTGAGATTCGCGCAACCGGCGGCGAACAAGGCGGCCACCGCGAGTGCGGAAAAATTGCGGACGGAGAATAGGTTCATGCCCGCGATGATGCCCTCGCCCTGCCCCGCTGAAAAGTCCGCAGCTAAAATAATTTTGGTGAGACGATTCCCATGCGCCCGTTCCGCGGCCCGGCCGCAGAATTTGATGGCGCATTTGCACAAGTCCGCGCTGGGGCGACGCCCGGTCGCCAATACACTAGGGCAACAATCCATTGACGCCGCGCGCGCTGCAAATATTTTCCGCCATGCCAACCATTAAAAAAATCAGCACCCGTTTTCGCTGGGTCATCTGCGCGCTGCTCTTTTTCGCGTGCGTGGTGAACTACATGGATCGCGAAGTCCTTGGTCTGCTCAAGCCTGATCTGATGAAGGAATTCGGCTGGAGCGAGAAGGATTACGGGAGTTTCAACATCTGCTTTCAAGGTGCGTATGCGCTCGGGCAAGCGGCGGCGGGACCGCTCATGGAAATCATCGGAACGCGCAGCACCTACGCCTTCGCCATCGCGTTCTGGAGTCTCGCGGCGATGGCGCACTCGCTAGTGCGGTCGGTCGGCGGTTGGGGCGGCGCGCGGTTCGCGCTGGGACTCGGCGAGTCAGGAAATTTCCCCTGTGCGATCAAAGCCGTGACTGAATGGTTTCCACCGGGAGAACGCTCGGTCGCGACCGGGCTGTTCAACTCCGGCTCGAACATCGCCAAAATCTTTTCGCCGCTGCTCGTGCCGTGGCTGGTCGGGATGTTTGGCTGGCGCGGCACGTTCATCTCGCTCGGCGTGGCCGGCTTTGTCTGGTTGCTGTTCTGGCTGCTATTGTTTCGGACGCCGGAAAAATCGAAGTTCATTTCACCGGAAGAACTCGCGCATATCCGCGCCGGTTGCGCGGAAAACGCGGAGGAGAAAATCCCGTGGACGAAGCTGCTCGGCTACCGCGAAGCGTGGGCGTATCACTTCACCGGCCTGCTCATCGGGCCGGTGTGGTGGTTCTATGGTTTCTGGCTGCCGGGATTTTTCCACGACCAGTTCAACCTCGACATGAGAGGCTTTGGCTGGCCGCTCGCGCTGGTCGGTTGTGGCGCGGCACTCGGCAGTATTTTCGGCGGCGGCTTGAGCGCGTATTTTCTCAAGCGCGGGTGGACGGTGAACCGCGCGCGCAAGACCGCCACGCTACTGTGCGCGCTCTGCACCTTGCCGGTTATCTCGACGCCTTACCTGCACGACAAATGGCTCGCGGCGGTGCTGTTCGCGCTCGCGGGCGCGGCGCATCAAGGCTGGTCGGCCACGATGTATCCGGTCGTCGGCGATATGTTTCCCAAACGCGCCGTGCCGTCGGTCATCGGGTTTGGCGGCACGCTCTCGTCGTTGGTGTCGCTCGGTTTTTTCTGGTATGTCAGCACGCAATTGCAGGACAAAGGCTCTTACAAAAACATCATGCTCGTCTGCGGCAGTGCGTATGTGCTCGGCTGGATAATTTTCCACGTCGGTGTGCCGGTAATCAAACCGGTGAAAATCAAATGACCCGTCGCTTCGCACTTGGTTTATATCTCTTTGCAATCACGATGACACTCGCCGCCCAAACAAATCTTTCCGTCGCTTGGTCGCCCGACAACGGCGACGGCACTTTTTCAAATCCAGTTTTGTTCGCTGACTATTCCGACCCCGACGCCATCCGCGTGGGCGACGATTTCTGGCTGACCGCCTCCAGCTTCAACTGCACGCCCGGCTTGCCCATCTTGCACTCGCGCGACTTGGTGAACTGGCAACTCGTCAACCACGCGTTGCCAAAACTCCCGCATCCGCGCTTCGCCGACGTGCAGCACGGGCAAGGCGTGTGGGCTCCCGCGCTGCGTTTTCACGCGGGCAAGTTCAGGATTTTTTTTCCGATGCCCGACGAAGGCATCTACGTCACCACCGCCACCGACCCGGCGGGCGCGTGGAGCGAACCGCATTTGCTGCAAGCGGGCAAAGGGCTGATTGACCCGTGCCCGTTCTGGGATGACGACGGCCAAGCGTATCTCATCTACGCGTGGGCGAACAGCCGCTCCGGTAAACACAGTATCCTCACGCTCGCGCGGATGTCGCCCGACGGGCAAAAACTTTTGGACGACGGCGTGACGGTGTTCGATGGCCGAGCCAATTTTCCAACCATCGAAGGCCCGAAATTTTACAAGCGCCACGGCTATTATTTTATTTTTGCCCCCGCTGGCGGCGTGGCGACGGGTTGGCAAACCGTGCTGCGCTCCAAAAATATTTTCGGCCCCTACGAAACGAAAATTGTCCTCGATCAAGGCGCGACGAAGATTAACGGCCCGCACCAAGGCGCGTGGGTCAACACGCCGCGCGGCGAAGATTGGTTTCTGCATTTCCAAGATCGCGGCGCGTATGGCCGCGTCGTGCATCTGCAACCGCTCGCGTGGACGAACGACTGGCCGGTC
>JBJOPC010000165.1:0-2934 GCA_046050965.1 Verrucomicrobiota bacterium
GTGAAGTTCATCGAATACGCCACCAGCGTCTTCACTGTGCTGCTCATCGGCTTCATGCTTTACGTCAGCTTTTACGACCTCAAACGGATGTCGCTGTTTAAATCCATGTTCAACCGCGACATTAAAATTGAGCAAGCCCAGCCTGCGAATTCCACCACGCCCGCTAAATAATTTCCCATGCGCTACTGCGAATCTCCTTACGTCCACGCCCGCCGTGTCACCCGCGAAATCGTCATCGGCGACCTCGCGCGCGGCGGCGTCATCCTCGGCGGCAACCATCCCGTCGTGAAACAGTCCATGCTGACTTGCGACACGATGGACACCGCGCTCTCCGTGAAGCAAACGCTCGAACTCGTCGCCGTCGGTTGCCAACTCGTGCGCATCACCGCGCCCACGGTCAAGGATGCCGCGAACTTGCAGAACATCGTCGCCGAACTGCGCGCGCAAAATTGTTTCGTCCCCATCGTGGCCGACATCCATTTCAAACCTGAAGCGGCAATGGAAGCCATCAAGTGGGTGGAAGTCGTGCGCGTGAACCCCGGCAACTACGCCGACTCCAAAAAATTTGCGACGAAGGAATATACCGACGCGCAATATCTCGAAGAGTTGAAGCGCATCGAGGAAAAATTCACGCCGCTCGTGCTCGAAGCCAAGCGGCTCAAACGTTGTCTGCGCATCGGCACGAACCACGGTTCGTTGAGCGACCGCATCATGAACCGTTTCGGCGACACGCCGCTCGGCATGGTCGAGAGCGCGCTGGAGTTCGCGCACATCGCGCGCAAAAACGAGTTCCACAACTTCAAGTTCTCGATGAAGTCGAGCAACCCCAAGGTGATGATCGAGTGCTACCGCCTGCTCGTCGCGCGGCTGAACGAACTCGGCGCGGACTGGAATTATCCCATCCACCTCGGCGTCACCGAAGCGGGCGAAGGCGAAGACGGCCGCATCAAATCTGCCATCGGCATCGGCTCGCTGCTGTGCGACGGCCTCGGCGACACCATCCGCGTCTCGCTCACCGAAGATTCGCCGCACGAAATTCCCGTGTGCCAAGACTTGATTGCGCTTGTGCCGAAGCTGACCACTTCAAATTTCAAAACTCCCCATGCATCTTTCCCGTTCGATCCTTTTCATTTTGAAAAGCGCATCACGCCCGAGATTCCGCTGAATGAAACCGTGAAGTGCGGCGGCGAACAACTTATTCGCGTCGTTGTTACGCGCGCCACGTTTGACAAGGTCGCGCCAAAGATTCGCCCGAAGGACGACGTGAAGCCCGAAGCCGTCTACGAAGACCTGAACGTCGCCGAACTCGACCCCACGCAAGGCTTAGACATCAACTGCGACACGCAACTCGTCACCGTGAAGGACGGCGTGAATCTGCCCGCCATCGCTGCGTTCCGATTGCTTGCGGCGAAGCTCAAAAATTTAGGACGCAAGAACCCCATTCTCCTCAAAGACTGCATCAACTTTGAACCAGTGCCGCTCGCGCCGAACATTGCGTTGCTGCAAGCGGGCGTGGTCATTGGCTCCTTGCTCGCAGACGGCATCGGCGACGCCATCCTCGTGCGCGGCGAAAGCGGCGCAGGGCTTTCACTCCGGCTCGCGTTCAACATTTTGCAGGCGGCGGGTTGCCGCAGCTTCAAAACCGACTACGTCGCTTGCCCAAGCTGCGGACGCACGTTGTTCAACTTGCAGACCGTGACGGCCAAAATCAAAGCCCGCACCGAGCATCTCAAGGGCGTGAAGATTGCCATCATGGGCTGCATCGTGAACGGCCCCGGCGAAATGGCCGATGCGGATTTCGGCTACGTCGGCGGCGCACCTAACAAAATAAATCTCTACGTCGGCAAGACGCCTATCAAGTTCAACATCCCCGAAGCCGACGCCGTGGAACGCCTCGTGGATCTCATCAAGGAACACAACAAGTGGGTGGAGCCGGAGGCGAAGTAGCGCGCCGCACTCCAAGACCTCGCAGAATTTTATCGCGCGGAAACTACTTCTTCGCTTTCCCAAAAACATCTCCGCCGAACAACAGCCGAAGACTGTTCATCACCACCACCACCGTGCTGCCTTCGTGACCAATCACGCCGACCCAGAGTGGAATATTGCCAAACATCGCAAAGCAAAGCAGCACTGCCACCGTGCCGAGCGAGATGAAAAGATTTTGGCGGATTACCGCGCGCGCGCGCTGGCTCAAGCGGTAGGCGGCAAGGAAGTTTTCCAAACGGTCGTTCATCAAGACCACTTCGGCTTGTTCCAGTGCGGCGTCTGAGCCGCGCGCGCCCATCGCCACGCCGACATGCGCGGCAGCAAGGCTGGGCGCATCGTTCACGCCGTCGCCAATCATCGCGACGGGCAAGCCGCGCTCGGTGAACTCGCGGATGACGGCGACCTTGCCGTCGGGCTTCAGCTCGGCGCGCACGTCGTCGAGGCCGAGTTCGGTTTTCAAATGTTCGGCGGACGCGCGGCGGTCGCCGGTCAGCACGACGGTTTTCAAATCTTCGCGCCGCAATTCTTCCACGACCGCCCGCGTTTGCGGGCGGATGTCGTCGCGTAACACCAGACGACCGAGCAACGCGCCGTGCGCGACCCAGACTTCGGAGAACCCCGGAGTGCGCCCATCCCCGGGCGCTGCAACGCGCGCCCTTTCAAACGTTTCCAATTTTTTCGACGCGTCATGAAATTCGGACGTTGCTGCGCCCGGGACGGGCGCACTCCGCTCCGCCACCCACTCGCGGCGACCAAGTAAAACAGTTTCGCCGCCGAGCTTCGCGCGCAGGCCGAGGCCGGTGACGGACTCGAACTCGGTCAATGCCAGCGCGGCGAGTTGACGGTGTTTGCCGTGCAGCGTGATGGCGCGGGCGAGCGGGTGCGTGGAAAGTTTTTCCAGCGAGAACGCGAGCTGCGCGATTTCGTTTTCGCGTCCGGGCGGAAAAC
>JBJOPC010000166.1:0-8302 GCA_046050965.1 Verrucomicrobiota bacterium
CTGTTCACCGCCGCGAGTTTGAGCGGCGCGCTCACGCTCGGCAGCGCACCGATTGGCTACAACTACGCCCTCACCAACACGCCCACCGCCGTGCAACTCGTCGTCGTCAGCACCAACACCGTGCCGCCGGTGTTCAGCGGCGCGGGAACTTTCAGCGGCAACAACCTCGTGTTCGCTGGCAGCAACGGCACGCCGCTGGGAAATTATTTCGTGCTGACTTCCACCAACGTCACGCTGCCCGCGAGCAACTGGACGCGCCTACTCACGAACCAATTCGATGCGAGCGGCAACTTCAACTTCACCGGCGCAGTCAGCACGAACGTCTTGGATAATTTCTACCGCCTGCAACTGCCGTAATCTTCCTCTCACGCACAGGCGCAAAGGCGCGCAGCAACTCGGAAAAATCGGTGGTGTTTTGCGGTTCCCCTTTGCCTCTTTGCGTGAGCCTCCCCGGCTACCGCAGTTCTGCCGCGTAGCCTTCGCGGAAGGTCGGAAACTTAAATGCGTAGCCGAGTTCAGTTTTCAGTTTGCGGTTGGAAATTTTTTTGTTCGTCACCCCGCGTTTGCGCGCAGCGGAAATTTCCGACGGCGCGGACGGCGGCAGCGGCTGGCCGAGTTTCGCCGCAAGCCAACGGAAAAATTCCAACTGCGACACCGGCGCGTCGTCCACTACGTTGTAAATTTCTCCGATGCACCCGCGTTCCAACGCCGCGATAACGCAGCCCACCACGTCGTCTCGGTGAATCATGTTCAACGTCCGCGCCCCGTCGCCGTCCAACCGCGCTTCGCCGCGCTGAAATTGTTTGAACCAATGCCCACGCTCCGGCCCATAGATTCCCGCCACGCGTAAAATCACCGCGGGGAACTGCACCTCGCTCGCTGCCGCGAGCAAAAGTTTTTCCGTCGCGAGCAAAACTTCGCCCGTCTCCGTCGTTGGTTGCGTGGCGGAAGTTTCGTCCACACGCGCGCCGTCGTCCTGTGCGTAGACGCCCGTGCTGCTGGTGTAGAGAAATTTCTGCGGCGGCTGCGCGGCGAAATGCGCGAGCAAGTGGCGAGTTCCTTCAAGGTAAGTTTCGCGATACGCGTCCGCGCCGCCGTGCGCTGACGACACGCAGTTGACGACCCAGTCAAAATCGCGCGGCAAGTTCGCGAGCGAGCGCGGCTGCCTGATGTCGCCCACGAGCGGCGTGATGCCCGGCATCGGCGTCGCACTTCGGCGCAGGCCGAACACCGCGTGGCCACCACGCGCCAACTCCGCGCCCAGCGCCATGCCGACGTAACCACAACCGACGATGAGAACTCGCATGGGAAAAATCTAGCCGCCGCCCCGTGCGCTGACGAGTTGGACTTTTGGCGCGCGGAAAAATAGACTGCGCGGATGCAAAAAACTTTTTCCGCGTTTACCGTCGCGCTCGCGTTGCTGACGACACAAGTTGCCCGCGCCAATCTCACGCTGCCAAGCGTCATTGGCAGTCACATGGTTTTGCAACGCGGGCAAGCCGTGCCGATTTGGGGCTGGGCGTCGCCAGGCGAGAAAATTTCCGTGACCTTCGCTGGACAAATGCAGTCGGCCACCGCAGGCGCAGATGGCAGTTGGAAAGTTTCACTCGCGCCGCTGCCAACTTCCGCCACGCCCACCGACCTCGTCATCGCGGGCAGCGAAACCGTCACGCTCACGAACGTGCTCGTGGGCGAAGTCTGGTTCTGCTCCGGCCAATCGAACATGGAAAAACCCATCGGCGATCACAAAGGTCAGAAGCCCGTGTTCAACGCCGAGCAGGAGCTGGCGAGCGGCGATCAGTTCCCGCTCATCCGACTTTACCGCGCGATGGATCACATCGCCACGAACACGCCGCAACGCACGGCCAAAGGCGATTGGAGCGTGTGCAGTTCAAATGCGCTCGCGACAAAAGATTTTTCCGCTGCCGGATATTTTTTTGGGCGCGAGATTTTTCAGGCGTTGAGCAACGTGCCGATTGGCCTCGTGGAATCGGCGTGGGGCGGCACGCGCATCGAGCCGTGGACGCCGCGCGTGGGCTTCGCCGCCGTGCCGAGTTTGGCTGCGCTGGCGGACTACAAAATTCCTGAACACAAAACGGCGGCAACAAATCCCGTCGCGCTGTTCAATGGCATGATTGCTCCGATTGCGCCGTTCGCGATTCGCGGCGCGCTGTGGTATCAGGGCGAATCCAACTGCATGGGCACGGAGGACGGCATGGCTTACGCCGACAAAATGCGCGCGCTCGTTGGCGGCTGGCGCAAGATCTGGGCGCAGGGTGACTTCGCGTTTTACTTCGTGCAGATTGCGCCGTTCCGTTATTTCAGCGACCCGAAAACGCCGCGCGTGAAATCGCCGGACGCGTTGCCGGAATTTTGGGAAGCGCAGGCTGCGTCGCTTGCCATTAAAAACACTGGCATGATTGTCACCACGGACATCACCGACGATGTGAAAGACATTCATCCGCGCAACAAACTCGACGTGGGCAAACGCCTCGCGCTCGTGGCACTGGCGAAAACTTACGGTCGCCCGGTAGAATTCTCCGGCCCGGTGTTTCGCAAAGCAGAAACGCGCGGTGACAAAATAATTTTGAGCTTCAACCACGCGGCGGGTTTGCGCGCGCAGGACGGACAATCATTGAACTGGTTCACGATTGCGGGTGCGGACGGAATTTTTAGCACGGCCAAGGCGGAAATTTCCGGCGCGCAAATCATCGTGAGCAGCCCGGACGTGAAGCGTCCGCGGGCAGCGCGGTTCGCGTGGCACGAACTGGCGACGCCGAACTTGGTCAACAGCGCGGGCCTGCCGTGCGTGCCGTTCCGGACGGACGACGCAAAGACGATGAGACGATAGACCATAAACCGGGGAAAAGTCTGATTGTCCCATGGTCTCATAGTCTTCCCGCCAACCCGCAACCCGAATTGCCAAACAGCGACGCTTTGGTTTATGCTGCCCGGCCTGAATTGATTTTATGCAACTGAACAACGAAGAAATCCGCCGTTACTCGCGCCATTTGATTTTGCCGGAAGTCGGCTTGGCCGGTCAGAAAAAAATCAAAGCCGCCAGCGTTCTCTGCATCGGCGCGGGTGGACTCGGCTCGCCTATCGCGATGTATCTCGCGGCGGCGGGCATCGGCAAGCTCGGCATCGTGGACTTCGACACGGTGGATTATTCCAACTTGCAGCGGCAGATTTTGCACACGGACGCCGACGTGGGCCGCTCCAAAGCGGAGTCCGCCAAAGAAACCATTCGCGGCATCAATCCCAACTGCGAAGTCGTCATCCACAACACCGCCATTAATTCCGGCAACGCGCTCGACCTCATCCGCCCCTACGACATCGTGGTGGATGGCACGGATAATTTCCCCACGCGCTACCTCACGAACGACGCGTGTGTGCTGCTGAAAAAACCGAACGTCTACGGTTCTATTTTTCGCTTCGAGGGACAGGCCAGCGTGTTTGCGCCGCATTTGGGCGGGCCGTGCTACCGCTGCCTGTATCCCGAACCGCCGCCGCCCGGCATGGTTCCGAGTTGCGCGGAGGGCGGGGTGCTGGGCGTGTTGCCGGGCGTCATCGGCTGCATTCAAGCAACGGAAATTCTCAAGCTCGCACTGGGCAAAGGCACTTCACTCGCGGGTCGTTTGATGCTGTTCAACGCGCTCGACATGAAGTTCCGCGAACTCAAGTTGCGGCGCGATCCCGCATGTCCGATTTGCGGCGACCATCCGACCATCAAGGAATTGATTGATTACGAAATGTTCTGCGGCATCACGCCAGCGTCGGTGGAACCCGTCGGCAATCCTGATGAAGTGACGGTGCAAGATATGAAGCGCGCGCTGGATAATCCCGCGCTCGGCATCAAGGTCGTGGACGTGCGCGAAGAAGATGAATATGAGATTGCCAAGGTTGCGGGCGTGCCGTTACTGCCGTTGAGCCAACTGCAAGCGCGCTTCACAGAACTCGATCCGAACGTGCAATATTATTTGCACTGCAAAGCGGGTGTGCGCTCCATGAAGGCGTTGAACTTTCTGCGCCAGCAGGGCTTCAAATACGTCAAGAGCGTAGCGGGCGGCATCGGCGCGTGGAGCGCGGAGATTGACCCAAACGTGCCGCAATATTGACGATCAGTGACCGCCGGGAAAATTCTGTTGGCGCAACGCCTCGAACAAAACGAGCGCGGCGCAGTTCGACAAATTCAGCGAGCGCGCTTCGGGATTGAACATCGGAATCCGCAGCCAACGCTCGCGGTTTTCTTCCAAAAGTTGTTTCGGCAAACCCGCCGTCTCGCGACCGAACACGAGGTAATCGTCGGGCGCAAATTTCACTTCGTCGTAACGCTGCGGGCCGTCGGATTCCACGAACCACAGCCGCGCGCTGGGCGGGAGTTGCGCGGTGAACGCCGTCCAGTTTGCCCAGCGATGCCACGCGACGTGTTGCCAATAATCCATGCCCGCGCGCTTGAGTTGGGCGTCGTCGAGTTTGAAGCCAAGCGGTTCGATGAGGTGCAGCGTGGTGCGCGTGGCGGCGCAAAGCCGCGCTACGTTGCCGGTGTTCGGCGGGATTTCGGGTTGGACTAAAACCAAGTTCACTTTGTTTTTAACCACGAAGACACGAAGGCACAAAGAATGGAGATTTAATCCACATTCCGTTTCCCCTTCGTGTCTTTGTGTCTTTGTGGTTTGTAATAAACTTTCCACAACACCAGCCCATGCGCCGGCGCAGTCATGCCCGCAGCACAACGATCTTTGTGCGCGAGAATTTTTTCAATTTCGTCCGCCGGAATTTTCCCCTGCCCGATTTGCACGAGCGTGCCGACGATGCCGCGACACATCTTGTAGAGAAACCCGTCGCCTTCGATGATGAAAGTGAGTTGCGCGCCGCTGCGTTTGAGATCGCAACGCGTGAGGGTGCGGACGTTGGACGCCATCTCGTAACTGCGCGTGGCGGCGAAGGAACGGAAATCGCGTTTGCCCACGAGTTCTTTGGCGGCAGCGCGCATGGCGGGCAAGTTTAATTTCTGCGGAACGTGCCACGCCTGTGTGCGCAGCAGCGGGTTCATCGCGAAATGATTCCAGATATGGTAGCGATATTGTTTGCCACTGGCGTGGAACTGCGCTTGAAAATTTGGCGAGGCGCGCACGGCTTTGAGCACGCGGATGTCGTCGGGCAAAAACGCATTGAGCGAGAGCGCGAGGCGGCGGGCGGGAATTCTAAACTCGGCGCACGGCACTTCAAAGTGCGCCACCATGCCGAGCGCGTGAACGCCGGTGTCCGTGCGGCTGGAGCCGTGGATGCGCTTCACGCTGGGGAATAATTTCCCGCACGCCGCCTCCAGAAAGCTTTGCACACCGACGCCGGTTTTCTGCACCTGCCAGCCTTGGTAAGCCGCGCCGTCGTAGGCGATGGTGAGTTTGAATTTCAGTGTGGCCGACATCTTTAGCCACAGATGAAACACCGATGAAACCCAGATTCAAAGCCGCGATTTTCCCTTCGGTGTTTCATTTGTGAAAATCGGTAGCGAAAAATCAGGCCAGCCCGTCCAGATAGCTCTGCAACAGAATCGCCGCCGCCGTTTTGTCCACTTTCTCTTTGCGCTCTTTACGGCGGACGTTGCCGGCGATGAGATATTTGTTCGCCTGCACAGTGGTGAGGCGTTCGTCGAGCGTCTGGATGGGCGTGGCGATGGTGACTTGGAGCGCAGCGATGAATTCCCGCACCTTCAGCGCGGCGGAACCGTAGCTGCCGTCCATATTACGCGGCATTCCGATGATGATGCGTTCGACTTCCTTCGCCTCCAAAATTTCGTTGAGCCGTTTCAGAAAATTTGCGAACGGCTCGGCGGGAATGTATTCGAGCGGGTTGGCGAACATCTTCAACTCATCGCTCACGGCGACTCCGACGCGCACGGTTCCGTGATCGAGTGCAAGAATTCTCATGGGGCGACGGGATGCGCGGGGTGCTTAATAAGCCGCGCGCGGTTCACGAATAGATACCAGACGATGAACCCATTCGCCGCGAGGATGAAAAATTTCAGCCACGACGGATGATGCACCAGCTCGAACAGCTCAATCGGCACAAAGAACGCTGATTCGCCGATAACCAGCCACACAATCCAGCTCACGCGCAAGCCCAGCCCCAACGCCTGCAACAGCATGAACGCGCCGTAAATCACTGCGCCCGTCGCCGCCCAACGCAAGTTGGTGGGCGTGACATCCGCCACGCGGTCGGCCAAATCCAGAAAGAATTTTTTTTCTGGATCGAGATGCAGAAACATCAGCAGCTTCTGAAATTCTTCCGGCAGATTGTTATCCGTCAGACTATAAAATCCCAGCGCGAGCAGCAGCGCGAGCGTGCCTTTGAGCAGCTTGAAGCCAACGATGAAATACAGCGTCGGCATGCGCGGCGTTTTCTCCGCCGGGAGTTTTACGTCGTCAGCCATCAGCGGACTTTCGCGAGCAGCCAATCGCGCAATTCGGAAATTTTCAAACGCTCCTGCTGGCCGTCGTCGCGGTAACGCAGCGTGACGGTGTCAAGCAACTCTGGCTTTTCGCCGAGCGTATCGAAGTCAATCGTCACGCAGAACGGCGTGCCGGCTTCGTCTTGCCGCGCATAGCGTTTGCCGATGCTGCCGCCGTCGTCGAAATAGACATTCATCCACGGACGCAACAGGTCGCGCACGGCGATGGCTTTGGCCACGAGTTCAGGTTTGTTTTTCAACAACGGCAACACACCGACTTTGATGGGCGCGACGCGGGGATGAAACTTCATCACGAACGTCGTCTCGCTCTTGCCCTTGTCGTCCGTCTTCACAACTTCCGAGTAGGCGTTCGCGATGAGCGCGAGAATCAAACGATCCACGCCCGCGCTCGGCTCGATGACGTGCGGGATATATTGGCCCTTCGCCAACGCGTTCGCGTCTTCCGTTGCCTGCTTCGACGCGAGTTCGGCTTCGACGCCGGACTTGGTCAGATAATTTTTGCGGTGGTCATAGTAACGCTTCCAAAGCGCGTCCTGTTTTTCCTTCGGCAACTTGCCCCACGCGGCGCGCAACTCCTCGTCGAACACGCCCATCGGCTTGCCGGAAAATCTCTGGTGCTGCGACAAATCAAAATCACTGCGCGCGGCGATGCCTTCCAACTCGTCGCCCGCCACGTTACCCGCTTCGTCTTTTTTGCTGAACGGAAACTTGAACAAAATATCCGTGCAGGCGCGGGCGTAGTGTGCGAGCTCCTGCGGCGTCTGCCGGTGAAAACCCAGCGTGTCGCGCGACAGACCGATGCCTTCGTAGAATCGCACGCGCTCCTCGACCCAGTATTGATGCCACGCCTGCCAGCCCCAGTTCGGCTGCGGCTCGCCGGGATGGCCGGTCTCCGGCACGGTCACGACCGAGCCGTGGATGGCTTCAATGGCCTCGTCGGGCTTGATGAAAAATTCCAGTTCCATCTGCTCAAACTCGCGCGAGCGGAAAATAAAATTGCGCGGCGTGACTTCGTTGCGAAACGCCTTGCCGACCTGCGCGACGCCGAACGGAACCTTCTGCCGCGACGTGTCCAAAACATTCTTGAACTGCGCGAAGATGGCCTGCGCGGTTTCCGGGCGGAGATACGCAATGTTTTCGTCAGACTGAATCGGCCCAACGTAAGTTTGGAGCATTAAGTTGAACGGACGGGCCTCATTCAACAACGCTCCACTTTCAGGATGAAATTCAATTGAGTTCTCAATTTTTTCGACACTCTCTCCTAACAGGGTGAACTCTACGCATCCCTGTTCTGCATAATACTGGCTCGCAATCTTCCGTGCGCTTTCTAGTGGTTTTCCAGATTGAAGCAATACGGAAAAGCCTTTTAACAAAACATCTTGATAGTATGCCGCATTCGCCTTTTTTATGGCGGCCAGCTTGCTGGGATTATCTTTTAGTTGATCATACAAATCAGGATTAACCGCTCTGGCTTCCGCATCTGTAATGTTGTTTTCAAATAACTGTTCAATGGCTTCTTTACTTGTTAGTGCTGTCGCAAATTCCTCAACCAAATGGGAAAAATGTTTTTCACCATTCGTGCGACGATAAACTCCTGAATAGCGAACCACGGTTCCAGATTGTGGCTCAACTTGGTCAGCGCGAACCCGCTTTTTTGTCAGCGGACATTCCCGCATCAAATCCGCAAAAGTCGCCACATGGCCGCTCGCCTCCCAAATTTTGGGCGACATGATGATGGTCGCTTCGAGGCCAGCTACGTCTTCGCGCTGGCGGGTCATGGTGTTCCACCAAAGCTCCTTCACGTTGCGCTTGAGCTCCGCGCCGAGG
>JBJOPC010000167.1:0-2973 GCA_046050965.1 Verrucomicrobiota bacterium
ATCTGCTCGGCGCGGGAAAATGCCCGCATGGTGCGCGACCAGATTACGCTGGAACTTTGGGAAGAATTAAATCGCATCTACCTTTTCATCCGCTCACCGCAGGCGCGCAAGGTCTGGGACCGCAGCCCGAGCGAATTTTTCCAGGAGATCAAATCGGCCTCGCTGCACGTCATCGGCATCATCAATGCCACGATGGTGCACGACGAAGGCTGGTGGTTCGTGCAGGCCGGGCAGTTCCTCGAACGCGCGGACAAGACCACGCGCATCCTCGACGTGCGCCATCAGACGTTGCCGGAACGCGGCGCGCCCAAGGCCGTCAACCAGACCGATGCTCTCGAATGGTCGGCGGTGCTGCGTTCGTGCAGCGCGTGGGACGCCTACAAATCCATCTACGGTGCGGACGTCCATCCGCGGCTAGTCGCGGAATTTCTGCTGCTGAACGACAACTTCCCGCGCTCGCTCCGTTTTTGCGTGGGCGAACTGAACCGCGCCGTCCGCCAGCTTTCCGGCGCGGCGGAAGGCTATTTCCGCAACGACACCGACAAACTCACCGGCCGGTTCATCGCCGAATTGCAGTTCAGCAGCATTGACGAATTTTTCGAGATCGGCCTGCACAAATATCTGGATGACGCGCAGCTCAAGTTGAACAACATCGGCGTGGCGCTGTTCAACGCCTACATTTATCAGCCGTTCCAGAATCCCGACGAAGTCCACATGGTGCAGCAGGAGGAGCAGCAGCAGCAGGAAAACCAATTAAAAATTAAAAATGCAAAAGTATAAAATGACGGAATCATCGCCAGTTCGGTTTTTTAATTTTTAATTTTGCATTTTTAATTTTTCGCCATGTCCATCCACGTCGCGCTCCACCACAAGACGCATTACAAATACGACCGCCTCGTCACGCTCGGCCCACAAGTCGTGCGGCTCCGGCCCGCGCCGCACGCGCGCACGCGAATCTTGAGCTACTCGCTCAAGATCAAACCGGAGAAGCATTACATCAACTGGCAGCAAGACCCGCAGTCCAACTATGCCGCGCGGGTCGTTTTTGAACAGCCGACGCGCGAGTTTTGCGTCGAGGTGGATCTGGTCGCCGAGATGTCGGTGCTGAATCCGTTCGATTATTTTCTCGAACCGGAAGCGCAGAAGTTTCCGTTCGCCTATGACCCCGCGCTCAATCATGAGCTCGCGCCGTTCCAGCGCAAATGCTGGCTGACCAATAATTTTTCCAAGTATCTGACAGAGTTGCGGCGCGACTTGATTGGCGAAGTGAAACGTCGCACCAAACAAGAGCGGTTGGAAATGCCCGACAGTGAAAAGCCCGCGACAAATGATTTCATCGTCGCGATCAATCAGCGGTTGTGGAAGGACATCAAATACACCATCCGCATGGAACCTGGCGTGCAGACGCCGGAAGAGACGCTTGAAAAAATGAGCGGTTCGTGCCGCGATTCTGCGTGGCTGCTCGTGCAATTGATGCGGCACTTTGGTTTGGCTGCGCGCTTTGTCAGCGGTTATTTGATCCAGCTAAAACCCGATGTGAAATCGCTCGACGGTCCCAGCGGCGCGGAAAAAGATTTCACCGATCTGCACGCGTGGACGGAGGTTTATCTTCCCGGCGCAGGCTGGATTGGACTTGATCCGACTTCCGGTTTGCTCGCCGGCGAAGGACATATTCCGCTCGCCTGCACGCCCGATCCTTCAAGCGCCGCGCCGATTTCCGGCGGCGTGGACGAGTGCGAAACCGAGTTCGAGTTCGACATGACCGTGAACCGTGTCTATGAGTCGCCGCGCGTCACCAAGCCCTACACCGACGAGCAATGGAGCGACATCGAGAAGCTTGGTCACGCGATTGACGTGGATTTGAAAAAGGGCGACGTGCGCCTCACGATGGGCGGCGAGCCGACGTTTGTTTCCGTGGACGACCCCGACGGGCCGGAATGGAATTTCACCGCGATGTCGCACGAGAAGCGCGTTCTCTCCGGCAAACTCATCCGCCGGCTGCGGGATAAATTTGCGCCCGGCGCGCTGCTGCATTACGGCCAGGGCAAGTGGTATCCCGGCGAACCGCTGCCGCGCTACGCGCTCGGCGCGTATTGGCGCAAGGACGGCGTGCCGATTTGGAAGGACGATTCGCTCATCGCGGACGAATCGAAAAATTACGGCCACGGCGCGAAAGAGGCGAAGGAACTCGCGACTCGTCTCGCCAAAACGATTGGCGTTGATCCGAAGCACTTGATTCCCGCCTACGAAGACGCATTTTATTATTCGTGGAAGGAACGCCGCTTTCCGTCGAACGTCACGCCGGAAAAATCCAATCTCAAGGACAAGCTGGAACGCGACCGCATCGCGCGAATTTTTCAGCAGGGCCTCGGCTCGGTGGTCGGCTACACGCTGCCGATCAAGCGCGCGTCGTTCGGGCAGAAGCACGGCTGGATGTCCGGCTCGCTGTTTTTGCGCGATGACGACACGCTCTGGCTCATCCCCGGCGATTCCTCGATGGGCTTGCGGCTACCGCTGGATTCCGTGCCGTGGGTTGCCGAAAAAGATTTTCCGTGGCTGCGTCAGCAAGACCCGTCCGATCCGAATTTGCCCGAACTGCCGAAAGAATTTCCGTATCGTCAACAAATCGTGGATCGCCGTCCCGCGCCAACTCCCTCCGGCTACGGGCCGGGCCAGCGCGCGCAACAGCTTGAAGACCCGAATCGAAAACCCGCGCCGGGCGAAAGCGCGCCGTGGATTATTCGCACCGCGCTCTGCGTCGAGCCGCGCGACGGACGCTTGCACGTTTTCATGCCGCCGGTGGAGCGGTCGGAAGATTATTTGGATCTCATCGCGGGCATCGAAACGACTGCACACGAAACCGGTTTGCCCGTCGTCATCGAAGGTGAAACCCCGCCGCGCGATCCGCGCATCAACAAGCTCGGCGTCACGCCCGATCCCGGCGTGATCGAGGTCAACATGCACCCGAGCAAA
>JBJOPC010000168.1:0-9741 GCA_046050965.1 Verrucomicrobiota bacterium
ATTGTCAGCCAGAAAAAATTTCACTGACCATGTCCACTCCAATCATCAGCGTCGCCCAAATGCGCGACTGGGAAAACGCCAGTTGGGCCGCAGGCAAATCGCAGGCCGATGTCATCCGCCGCGTCGGCCAAATCCTCGCGCAGAAAATTTCCGAACTCACGCGCCCCGGCGACCTCGTCGCGCTGCTTGCGGGCAAAGGCCACAATGGCGACGATACGCGCGCTGTGCAAAATTTCCTCGCTGACCGCCGCGTGGCCTTGCTCAACGTCACCGCGCCCGACGAGAGTTTGCCGCAACTGTCCGAGCTGCTCGCGCAACATCCCGCGCTCGTCGTGGACGGAATTTTCGGCCTTGGCTTGAATCGCCCGCTCGACGACGCGTGGAAAAAATTCATCGCCGCGCTCAACGCCGCGCGCCCACAAATCCTCGCCGTGGACGTGCCGTCTGGTTTGTCCGCCGACAGCGGCGAACCGCTCGGCGACGCCGTGCGCGCGACGGTCACGCTCACGGTCGGCGCGGCGAAGCGGGGCTTGATTGCGCCGCAAGCCGGCGCGTTCGTCGGTCGCCTTGAAGTCGCGGCGGACGTGGGCTTGCTCCCCTGCCCCGTGAAGAATGAGCTGAACTGGAATTCGCCCGCTGACTTCCAAAACTTCCCGCCGTGGCGCAGCGCCGCGTCGCACAAAAATACCTACGGCCATCTCGCCGTCGTCGCGGGCAGTCTTGGTTTTCACGGCGCGGCAGTGCTCGCCACGCGCGGCGCGCAGCGCGCCCAGCCCGGCCTCGTCACGCTCTACACGATGGAAACCGTTTTTCACGCGTGCGCGGCGCAGTTGCAGTCCGCGATGGTCAACGTCATCAAGCCGCAAATTGTTTTCCCGGAAAAAACTTCCGCGCTGTTGTTCGGCCCCGGTCTCGCGTCACCGACCGTTCCCGAAGACATCAAAGCCGTCATGCGCCGCGTGTGGCTCGAAGCGCGCGTGCCGGTCGTCGTGGACGCCAGCGCGCTCGCGTGGTTGCCGCTGTATCCGCTCGCGAAAGAAGTCATCCGCGTCATCACGCCGCATCCCGGCGAAGCTGCGCGCCTGCTCAAGACCACCACTGCGCACGTCCTCGCCAACCGTCCCCACGCGCTGCGCGAAATCTCCAAACATTTTTGCAACTGCTGGGTGGTGCTCAAAGGCAACCAAACTTTGATTGGCCGCAGCACCGGCGACATCGCCATCAACAACAGCGGTAATCCGCACCTCGCGCAAGGTGGCAGCGGCGATTTGCTCGCGGGCTATCTGGCCGGACTGCTCGCGCAACCGGCGTTGCAAAAAAATCCCGGCCAGACCATCGCCTACGCCGTCTGGCAACACGGCGCGGCGGCGGATAAACTTTCCGCCACGCGAAAAAACTGGACCGTCGAAGACCTCGCGGTCGAGTTGGGCAACGCGTAGTTTGGAGTTCAGCCTTCAGGCGGTTCGGCGACTTCGCCCATCCGCCCGCGTCAACGCGGAACTCCGAACGAGCCGACTTCGCATTGAAAACCATGCGCCCGTCCACTACCTTCCGCCCATGGCACTGGCCGACCGCGAATACATGAGAGATGACGAACCGCCGTTGTGGCGCGGCGCGCCGCTGCCCGGCTGGCGTTGGTCGGCCACGATCGTTTTGATGGTCGCCATCGGCGCGGCGTTCTTGCTGCAAAACACGCTCACCGTTCCCCCCAAGTTTCCAAACCTCGCGCTCATACCGAATGAATTCTGGCATGGCGCGGTGTGGCAACTCCTCACGTTTCAATTTCTGCACGGTGGCCTGCTGCACGTCGCGGCGAATCTTTTTTCGCTCTGGTCGTTCGGGCGTGTGCTGGAACAACGACTCGGACGTGGAAAATTTCTCGCGCTCTACTTCGCCAGCGGCGTGGCGGGCGGACTCTTGCAAGCCACGCTCGGCGCGCTCGCGCCCGCGCAATTCGGCGGCACGCATCTGCTTGGCGCGTCGGCGGGCATCTGCGGGGTGTTCGCGGCGTTCGCCATGTTCGAGCCGGAAGCGGTCGTGCTATTTTTCTTTTTGCCCATGCGCGCGCGCACGATGTATTTGTCGGCGGTGATTTTGTCCGCCGTGCTGGCGATTTTCATGCGCGACTCCAGCACCGCCCACGCGGCGCATCTCGGTGGATTACTCGCGGGCGCGGCGTTGATTCGCTTGAGATTTTTCCATCGCCGCCGTCCGAGTTTCACCAAAGGTTTCACCGACGCGCGGCAATGGCTGACAAAACTGGAACCGAAGAAACCAGCCAAGCCCGAAGAATTTATCAGCCGCGAGGTTGACCCCATCCTCGACAAAATTTCCGCGCATGGTTTGCAAAGTCTCACCGACACCGAGCGTAAAACGCTCGAAACCGCCCGCCAGCAGATGGAACGGCGTTGAATTGTCTGATACAATCGGACTTGAAGCTTGGATTTTCCCCCACCGTTGCTAACGTCCGCGTTCCAAAATCATGGACTACAAAGACACCTTAAATTTGCCGCGCACGGACTTCGCCATGAAGGCCGACCTCGTCACGCGCGAACCGCTGCGACTCGAAAAATGGCAGGCCGCCAAACTCTACGAGAAAATCCAAGCCGCGCGCGCAGGCAAAGAAAAGTTCGTCCTGCACGACGGCCCGCCGTTCGCCAACGGCGACGTCCACATCGGCACGGCACTCAACAAAATTCTCAAAGACATCATCGTCAAATACAAAACCCTTCGCGGTTTTGACGCGCCCTACATTCCCGGCTGGGATTGCCACGGTCTGCCCATCGAATTCAAAGTCTCGCAAGAGATGCGCAAGGCTGGCGATACCAACGCCGACGCCGCGTCCATCCGCAAAGCCTGCGAAGCCTACGCGCGCAAATACATTGACCTCCAACGCGGCCAGTTCAAACGCCTCGGCGTCCTCGCGGATTGGGAAAATCCTTATCTCACGCTGAACAAGGAATACGAAGCCGACGAACTCCGCATGTTCGCGGACATCGTCGCGAAAGGTTTTGTCTATCGCGGCAAGAAGCCCGTGTATTGGAGCATTCCGTGCCGCACTGCACTCGCGGAAGCGGAAGTCGAATACGCCGACCACGTCAGCCAGAGCGTGTTCGTGAAATTCCCTGTCGTCGGTTGCGAAAAAACTTTCATCGTCATCTGGACGACCACGCCGTGGACATTGCCCGCGAACTTGGCTGTGGCTTACAACGAAAAATTGCAATACGTCACCGCGCGCGTCGGCGACGAGAATTTTATTTTGTTTCGCGGATTGCTCCCCGCTGTGGCCGAGAAATGCTGCTGGACGAATTTCACCGAGACGCCTTTCGCCGTCGAAGAACTCGCGAAGTTGCAATACCAACATCCGTTTTGTAATCGCACTGGCAAAGCCTTCACCGCCGACTTCGTGACAAGCGACACCGGCACAGGCTTCGTCCACATCGCGCCCGGCCACGGTCTGGATGACTACAATCTTGGACGCGCCAACAAGTTGCCCATCTATTCGCCGGTCAACGACGACGGCGCGCTGGCTTACTCGAACGAATTGCCCGTCGAACAGCAGATGCCCGCTGAACTGCTCGGCAAATCCATCTTGGAAAAACAGGGCAAGAGCGAGGCGAACGAAGCCGTGCTGGCGTTGTTGCGCGAGAAAAATGTTCTACTCTCGCAGCAAAATTATTCGCACAGCTACCCGCATTGCTGGCGCAGCAAAACGCCCGTCATCTTCCGCGCGATGGACCAGTGGTTCATCAAGATTGATTTGGAGTGCGGCGACATGTCGCCGCTTTCCAACGGCGCGACATGTCGCGCCGAACAAAGCGCGGACATGTCCGCGCACTCCAAAACCTTCCGCGAAGCCGCGCTCGCCGAGATTGATCGCGTGACGTGGATTCCCGACTGGGGTGTGAACCGCATCAAAGGCGCGGTGCAATCGCGTCCCGACTGGTGCATCAGCCGCCAGCGCACTTGGGGTGTGCCGATTCCCGCGTTCTACGACGCGAAGGGCGAAGCCATCCTCGACGCGCAAATCGTCCGCAACGTCGCCGACCTCATCGAAAAAAACGGCAGCAACATCTGGTTTGAAAAATCCGCTGCCGAACTCTGGTCGCAGGTGAAGCCTGCGAATTGGACCGGCGCTGAAGCCACCGCAAAGTCTAGCGACACGCTCGACGTGTGGATTGATTCCGGTTCGTCATCGCGCGCCGTCATCGCGCGGCGACCGGAGATTCGCGGGAAGGACAAAGCGTTTCAGGCCGACATGTATCTCGAAGGCTCCGACCAGCATCGCGGCTGGTTTCAATCCTCGCTGTTGCTCTCGCTGGCGGGCAATGGCGCTGCGCCTTACAAGACCGTCCTCACGCACGGCTTCATGGTGGATGCCGACCGGGAAAAGATTTCCAAGAGCAAACAGGGCGGCTATGAAAAACCGCAGACCGCCGAGGCCTACGTCAAAAAATACGGCGCGGACGTCGTGCGCCTTTGGGTTGCGTCGCAGGATTTCCGCAGCGACATCGTGGTGAGCGAGGAGCGCATCAACAAGGTTGGCGAGACGTATCGCGGCATCCGCAACGCGTTGCGCTACCAGCTCTCGAACCTCTACGACTTTGATCCCGCGAAGCACACGGTAGCCGATGACAAGTTGACCGGCCTCGACCGTTGGATTCTCGGCGAGTTCTCGAAGATGGAGGCGGAAGTCCTCGCGGCTTACGACAAGAGCGAGTTCCACGTCGTTTATCAAAAGCTCAGCCAGTTCGTGGCGGTGGAATTGTCGTCCATCTACCACGACGTCATCAAAGACCGCTGCTACACCGACCCGGCGAATTCGCTGCGCCGCCGCTCCACGCAGACCGCGCTGCACCGCCTCGTGACCGGCCTGTGCCAAATGCTCGCGCCCATCCTCGCCTACACGGCGGACGAAGCGTGGGAATTCATCCCCGGCAAACCAACAGGGTCGGTGCATGAGGCAAATTGGAAACCCGCGCCATTCGCAGTTACCGATTCTGAAGCACTAATCTGGCAGAACTATTTTTCTCTGCGCAATCTTCTGGCGAAACCAGAATTGGAAAAATCCCGGCAGGCAAAACAAATAGGCAAGGATCTTGACGCAAACCTAACGTTGAGACTTCCAAACTGTGTTGTAGATAATTCTCCAAACCACGCAGCGGCAATGGTTGTTGAATTACCTGGAGGACAGAAAATATTTTTACAAGATGAGACCACTAAAGAACTCGTCAGTAATAGTGAAAATATGCGAGAGCTTTGCAACGTATCAAATCTAACGGTTCGATTGGAAGCTGCCCTGAATCCGCTTCAGTCAGTTGTTGCCGAAGTATCTCGCGCCGATGGCCAGAAATGCGAGCGCTGCTGGCATTGGGAGACCGACCTTGGCCAGAATGCCGAGCATCCCACGCTCTGCGGTCGCTGCGTCGAAGCGGTGAAACAGTTCAAGGTGTAAGGTTCCATTTCGGCTCCGCGACGCCGTTCGTCCCGAAGGGACAACTGGAAATTAGCCAGACACGGAGTGTCTGGTAGGGTTGGAAAAACAATCCGTCCTGAAAGGACAGCGGATTCGGCGTGAACCAACCAACCCGCGTTTCAAAATCATTTCCGCCGTCCCTTCGGGACGGGTGGTTTGCGCGCCGTTGACCAGACACTGCGTGTCTGGCTAATTTCCGGCGTCGCTTCGCGACACAAACCGAAATGCAGCGATGCGTAATGTTTTTACTCATGTCCTCCATTTGACTTATGCCCTCCACCCATTTAAGCCTGCATTGCCACATCGTGTTTAGCACCAAAGATCGGCATCCGTTCATCGCGGATGAATGGCGCGGACGGTTGCACGAATATCTGGGCGGCTTGATTCGCGCGGCGGATGCCATTCCCGAAGCCGTCGGCGGCACGGCTGACCATGTTCATTTGCTGGTGGGCTTGCGCGCAACCCATGCGCTGGCGACGGTGGTGCAAGACATCAAACAAACTTCCTCGCGCTGGATTCACGAGACCATCGGCGTGAAAAAATTTGCGTGGCAACCGGGTTATGGGGCGTTCACGGTGAGCGTTTCCAATTGCGACGCGGTCAAAGAATACATCACCAATCAAATTGAGCATCATCGTGCGAAAACGTTTCAAGAAGAGTATGTGACGTTTTTGCAAAAGCATCGGGTGGAGTTTGACGAGAAATATTTGTGGTAAGGGGTTCCGTCGTCCTTTCAGGACGAATGATTTGTTTGCGGTTACCAGACACTTCGTGTCTGGCTAATTTCCGGGGTCGCTTCGCGACACAGACGCGCTCCGTCCGTTGCGCGCTGGACTTTTGGGATTCGTCCGGCAACGTTTGCGCCACTTAATTTTATGGCTCACATCCACGAAAAAATTGATTTCACCGTCGCCATCTTTGTCGTGCACGACGGCAAGGTGTTGGTCATCCATCATCGCAAGTTGAACAAGTGGCTGCCGCTCGGCGGGCATATCGAGTTGGACGAAGATCCGGAGCAGGCGGCGTTGCGCGAGACGCGCGAGGAGAGCGGGTTGGACGTGGAACTCGTCGGCGAACGCCCGCCCACGACGGAGCCCGGCACACGCGCGCTCATCGGGCCGCGTTTCCTCGACATCCATCGCATCAGCGACACGCACGAACACATCGGGATGATTTATTGGGCGAAGGTCAAAGCGGGCGCAACCACGCTCGCCGCCGAGGAACATCACGACATCCGCTGGTGCAGCGCGGAGGAGTTGGAAAAACTTTCGCCGCCGATGAGCAATGCGGTGAAGTGGTATTGCCTCAAGGCGCTGGAAGAAGTGCGCTAGGATTCCTCGTCCCACTCGCCGGTGCGGAGATACGGCTTGAGCCGTTCCTTCAACGTCTCGCGTCCGCGATGGATGAGCGACTTGGTGGACGAGAGCGAGACGCCCAGCACGTCAGCAATATCTTCGTAGCTCATGTCTTGTTTCTGAAACAGCAGGATGGCCGTGCGTTGGTTCTCCGGCAGCGACGCGAGGGCTTCTTCGATTTTATCCGCGAGTTCGCCATGCACGGCGGCTTGGTCGGGCGCAAATGTTTTGTTGTCGGGAAATTGCCGAGGCTCGTCGCTGTCGGCGAAGGCGGGCGCATCGAGCGGGTCGGTGGGATGACGCGAGCGACGACGGATTTCGTTGAGGCAAAGATTGCGCGCGATGGTAAAAAGCCACGTTGTAAATTTCGCCGAGACTTCGTAGCGCGCGGCGGATTTGTGGACTTGGATGAAGACGTTTTGCGCGATGTCTTCGGCTTCGTTCTCGTCGCGGATGGTGCGGGCGACGAGATTCGTGACGGGTTGTTTCCAACGCTCGACCAGTTGCGTGAACGCCGCCATGTCCCCGCGCTTCACGCGGAGCATTAGGTCGGCGTCGGGGTCGGGTTGAACGGCCATGCGCAAGTGAACCTAGCAGACAGCCTTGTGGAAACAAAGGTTACACGCCCGCCGCACACGAGCCACTCCAGCAAAAATAAATTTGATTTTGCGCGACGCCCTTGGCATTTAATCGCCGCTTTTTTTGTGGCAAAAGAAGAACCAATCGAGTTGCAGGGCACGGTGTCACAAGTCTTGCCCGGCACCATGTTCCGCGTGGCTTTAGGCAACGGGCATGAAGTCCTCGCGCACATCTCCGGCAAGATGCGCAAGAACTTCATCCGCATCTCCGTCGGCGACCGCGTGAACGTCGAGATGTCCCCCTATGATCTCGGCAAGGCGCGCATCACCTTCCGCCAGTAATTCCTGTTCCTTCCGCATTTCATCTGTGGCTTAATGCGCCCATGAAAATCCACTTCTTCGGTGCCGCGCGCACCACCACGGGTTCCATGTATCTCCTCGAAGTGAACGGTAAAAAACTTTTGCTCGAGTGTGGTTTGTTCCAGGGCCATCGCGACGAAGCCACCGAACGCAACCGCACCTTCCCCTTCGACCCCAAGACCCTCGACGCCGTCGTCATCAGCCACGCGCACACCGATCACGTCGGGAATCTACCGAACCTCTGCGCGCACGGTTACGACGGCAACGTCCTTTGCACCTTTGCCACGCGCGACCTCGCCGCCGTGATGCTCGCCGACTCCGCCGCGATTCAAGCCGCCGACGCCCAGTTTGTTTCCAAGAAACGCGCCAAGCAAAACCTTCCGCCCGTCGCGCCGCTCTATTCCGCGCGCGACGTGGAAAAAACCATCCAGCAATTCGTCGCCGTCAATTACGACCGCCCCATGCCCGTCGTGGATGGCGTCACCGTCACGTTCCGCGATGCCGGGCATATTCTCGGCTCCGCGCAAGTCGTGCTCGACGTGCAGGAAGGCGCGCGCAAGTTCCGTTATCTGTTCAGCGGCGACGTCGGGCGCGGCGGCGATGAAATCCTCCGCGACCCTACGCCCGTCGAGAATGTGGACTTCCTCCAAATCGAAAGCACCTACGGCGGACGCCTCCATTCGCCCAAGACCGACGCCGACGAACGCGTTTGCGCCCTTGTCAACGACACGATTAAAGCTGGCGGCAAAGTCATCATCCCCGCCTTCTCCGTCGGGCGCACACAAGACATCGTCTACGTGCTGCACCAGCTCACCGACGCCGGGCGATTGCCGCGCGTGCCCATCTTTGTGGACAGCCCGCTGAGCGTGAACGCCACCGAGATTTTCCGTCTGCACACCGAATGTTTCAACGCCGGCATCCTTCAATTCCTCCGCGAGAAATCCAACCCCTTCGGCATGGAGAACCTCACCTACATCCGCGAACTCGCCCAATCCATGAAGCTCAACGAACTCCACACCCCCGCCATCATCATCAGCGCGTCGGGCATGTGCGAAGCCGGGCGCATCCGCCATCATTTGAAGAACAATATCGGCGACCCGAAGAACCTCATCCTCTTCATCGGCTACTGTGCGGAAGGCACGTTGGGTTCCGCCATCCTTGCGGGCAAAAATCCCGTGAACATTTTCGGCGAACCATTTCCCGTGCGCGCAAAAATTGCCGCCATTGATTCCTACTCCGGTCACGCCGACAAAAACGAACTCCGCCATTACGTCCAACAGATGACCGGCGACATCAAAAAGATTTTCTGCATCCACGGCGAAGAAACCCAATGCCTCGCCCACGCCGAGACCCTGCGCGCGTTGAAACCCAAAGCGGAAGTCCTCGTGCCGGAATACAAACAGTGCGTGGAGGTGTGAGGTAGCCTAACGAAAAAAGCTGAGCCGCGTGGGAACGGTGACGTGGCGAATCAGAACGCTCAAGCGCAAAACGGATGCGCCCAACCACGTTGGCTCCGGCGACTGGTTAGGCGTGACGGTCATAAATCAAACTCTCAACGTGGCGAATCAACTGTGCTGGTCTGGTTGGCAGTCTGCTCGGAACTCGGCTGTGGGATCGGACGAATCTCGCCCGGCCGTGGACAGCGAATGCCCATGCAACCAGTCAAAGTCATAGGCAAAACTCCAATCAACGCCGACCAACACGCGAGCCGAAAAATGGGAATCCATCGCCGCAATCTCGCCAAGAGTGATAAATCAGCCACGCCACCATCGCGCCGCTGAGAATAGAAGATGCACTCCTGCATACCGGCAGGCGTCGCGAAAACCTCACGCTCCTCGCAGCTCATGGCTGAAACATTGTGAACATATCTCTGGCAGTGCTCACAGAATCGCCGCTTGTCATCGCCGCGCATCTGCTCCCAGTCAGCGGTGCATTTCTGTCTGATAGTCCAAGGTGAGGTGTCCGGTTTCAT
>JBJOPC010000169.1:0-6933 GCA_046050965.1 Verrucomicrobiota bacterium
AAGCGATAGCGCGTCTCCAACCCGCGCATCGAGGTCAGGTCGATCGCCAGCACCACGAGCGCGGTGAGCACGACGATGGTTTCCGGCAAGGCGAGGCGGAGCAGTTCGAGATAGCTCATTGCGCGCCTCCTTTCCGCAGCCAGTCGAAGAGCGGCGAATCAAAACTCGGCACGATCACGTCCAGCAGGATTCGCGGATAAAGTCCGACGAGCAATGCCACGCCAATCATCATCACCGCGCCGATGCGTTCGGGAACGGAAATGGGTTCGAGCGGATTATGCTCGTCGTGCGCGTCTTCGGTCGTGGCTTCTACTTCGCCGAAGAACGCCCGCTGCATCGCGCGCAGCGTGTAAGCCACGCCAACCAGAATGCCCACACCGGAAATCACCGCGAGCGTCGGGAAAGCTTTCCACGCGCCGGTGAGCACCTGCAATTCCGCGACGAATCCGCTGAAACCCGGCAAGCCCATTGAAGCCGCGCCTGCGATCACAAACGTCACCGCCGCGAACGGCATTGCCTTCGCGAGGTTCATCCCCTCCAGCACAGCGAGTTCGCGCGAGTGCGTCCGCGCATAAACCATCCGCCCCACCACCGCGAACAGCAGCCCCGCGATGATGCCGTGCGAAAACATCTGCAACACCGCGCCGATCAGCCCGATCGTGTTCAACGTCGCCAAGCCCAGCATCACGAAACCCATGTGACTCACGCTCGAATAGCCGATGACGAATTTGAAATCCTTCTGCACCAGTGCCACCATCGCGCCATACACGATACCGATCACCGCCAGCGCGGCGATCCACATTTTCCACGCTTCCATGCCCGCCGGGAACAAAGTCATCGCCACGCGCAGGCAACCGTAAGCGCCCAGCTTCATCACCACGCCCGCGAGAAGCATCGAGGCGGCCGTCGGCGCGGCGACGTGACCGGTTGGCGCCCAGGTGTGAAACGGCCACATGCCCGCGAGAATCGCAAAGCCGACGAACACCAGCGGAAATGCCCACATCTGAAAGCTGTGCGGGAACGGAAATTTCGCCAGCTCCAGCAGGTTCATCGTGTGCGCGCCGGACACGACATACGCGGCGATGAGGCCGATGAACACCATCGCGCTGCCGACGAACGAGTAGAGCGCGAGTTTCATCGCGCCGTATTCCTTGCGCGTCGAACCCCAGATGGCGATGAGAAAATATTTCGGCACGATAGCGATCTCGTAGAACACGAACAGCAGCAGCAGATCGAAGCTCAGGAACACGCCATACACGCCGCCGATGAGCGCGAGGTAGAACGCGAAAAATTCCTTCGCGCGATGCTCGACGTTCCACGAGAAAAGAATCCCGCCCACCGCCGCCAATCCCGTGAGCAACACAAGCGTCAGGCTGATGCCGTCCGCCGCGAGATGAAACTCAAGGCCGAGCGACGGAATCCACGGCAGCTTCGCGACCGTGATCGTTTCGCCCGCCTTGAACGAGAATAATCCCGTGAGCGCCACGAGCAAGCCCAGCACCGCCGTGAGCAACGCGACCTTGCGCGCCGCCGACGCGTTGCCCTTCGGCAGGAGCATCAGCACCAGCACGCCGAGAAATGAGATGTAAATCGTCCAGGCTAACATGATTTTCTATTGCGGTGACGGAACTAAATGACGCCAGTTGTCAGAGCTAAAATGACTGCGAACTGAATTCAGCTCGCTCGGAAAATTATTCTTGTAGGTGACGCCCAAGAAACTTTTTGCGCGCGTGAGTCCGACGTAAAGATATTTATCAACCAACCGAGGCTCTTGCGCCGCCATTTCATCAATGTAAGGAAAGAATACCGCCTCAAATTCGAGACCTTTGATGAAACGAACATTGAAAATTCGCACTCTCGATTCTGTGCCGAGAACTTCGCCGCCATAGCAAGCAGTCGTGTCAATTCCACGTTCTTCCAAAAGCGGTGACAACGCTGATTCAATCGCACGCACAGCTTCATCGTTCGGCGCTAGAACGGCGATTGATGGAAGTTGCTGGCCGCTGATTTGGTAAATCTCAACAATTCTGTCAGCAAGCCAGCGAGCCAGTTCGGTGTTGTCTTTGGTTTGAACTGCCAACGGCTGCGGGTCGGCAACATCATCTAAAAAAGCCGACTTGAATGGAGGCTGACGGTGCATTGAGTGGCGGAAGAGGTCAGTTGCCACTTTGAGCAATCTGGCGCTTTGTCGGTAAGAAACATTTAACTCAAAGGATTCCGGCGTCGTGAGAAGTGCTCCAAGCTCATGCAAATCTTGAATGCCCCAATCTGTCAGGCGCTGCATCGGGTCGCCCACGATGGCGACTGAATTAAAGCGCGGATGTGCAATAAGACGCATACACGCAAGTTCAAGAGCAGAAAAATCCGTTGCCTCATCAATCCCGACTACGGTTTTGAAATTCTTTGTCAGTTTCGCAAACAAAGAGTTGCCAGCAACCAAGGCTGAGGATTGAGAACCAAAAACGTCTCTTGAAATTGTCAGTGCCGCAAAAAGTAGAACGTCCAACTCGTGATGATCCAGTTTCTTTTCGCTGACGAGTTGTGCGCTCGTTTCGGCGAAACTACTCATGCGCGCCCCGAATGTGCGAAACCGTTGGTAGGTTTGCGGGAGTTTTTCCAAGACAGTCTCAACCGAAAGCTTGGCGGAAAAATTCTTTAGCTCTCTTTTCAATGCGCGAACCGATTCTGTTTGCGCCCCATCCAAACCTTCCAATGGCCGGCTTTCAAATTGATCAATCTGCGATAACAAAAATTCTCCTTCACGAATAAACCAGACAGCCGTGTTCCCTTGCTGACCAACCAAATCAGCCAAATTAAATGCTCTTTCGGCCAAGTTGCAGATGAAATTCAGTGAAGCACTAGCCGTCTTCAGGAGCGAAGCTCTACGCTCGGCATCGGCGCGCACCGCTTCTGATGAATCGGACGCTGATTTCAAAATCACTTCGGCCTGCCGGATGAATCCAGACGCATCGCTCATCAGAGATTGCTGAACGCCGTGAATTTTTTGATCCAAAGCTTTAACATCATCAAGCAAATCGGCGGCAAGATACCTCGGCAAGTCTGCGACAAACTCTTTAGCCCAGCCCGTCATTTTGCTGCTTTCGTGATTTTTCAACAGCGGAGTCGTTGAGCGTGTGAAATAGCCGCCAGCTTCCCCAACGCGCAAATATCGGAGGTCATCCCGCAGCATCCGCATTTTGAAATCATCCCACACCACAACGCGCTCATCAAAAGCCGGAAGCAGTTCCCGACTTAACGCTTCTTTCAGATATGACTTCAACAGGCTGCTTGGAGAAAAGAGAATCCAAGAACGCACATCCGCAAAAAGAAATTCAAGCTGTGCTTCTGAAAGACCAGATTTTTCTTCCTCCGTCAAAAACTGGACTTTTGTTTTTTGGGAAATGCGTTTGATGAGGACAGTTGTCTTTCCAGTGCCGGGAGCGCCAGTAATCAGCAAAGTCTTTCCAATCGAAAGCCGGAATATATCGTCCTGAAGCGTGTCCAGAATTGCTTGGTCGCGCAATTCCATCCGATTGGCGATAGGTCGAGAACGCCGCTCAAAAACTCCCAACAAAACTTGACGGAGAGATTCGACAAAAAGATTACCGTCTTGAAGATGAATCTGGTTGTGCTTCGCGTCCCAGAGACCATTCGCCAAAGCGGGAGTGAAAGAATCTTTTTCATCAACGACGATTTCATCTGTTCTCCCACCCGGAAGGAAAACTTGTCTTGATTGACCAATATCTGTAGCTGCAACCAAGCCCACAGGCGACATGTAGCTCGCAAAGTCAGTATTCGGCAAAGCTGGGTTCAACCCCATCGGAGTTTCAAACCGGCAAATCATCAGATGCTCGGTCTTTCCGTTTCGTTTTATTTTCGCATAGCCAATGAAAGGTTCATGCGCCAAATGCGCCTGCGCTGCCAACACGCGTGGTGTATAGCCAGTCACTTCAAATTTCTCGGCAAAGTTGTCGAGTTCTTTGATGACAATTTGAGCTATGTCTTCGACTGGCATTTTAGAATTTCAATTGCTCCACCATCCGCACGACGGTCGCATTGACGACGCCGAGCACGAGTTGCGGGTTGAGGCCGAGCACGAACATCAGCGCGATGGGCAACGCCACCAGCGTGCGCTCGGCCAGCGTCAGGTCGGGCAGCTTCGACCACTTCTCATTGAGCGGCCCGGCGAAGACGCGTTGGATGACGGTGAGGATGAAAATCGCCGTGACCAGAATGCCGATGACGGACAATGCCGCCGCCCACGGCGCGAGCGGGAACACGCCCTTGAAGATCAGGAATTCGCCGATGAAGCCATTGAGTCCCGGCAATCCGAGCGACGAGAACAGTGCGATACCCATCAGCCCGCAGAACACCGGCGCGATCTTGCGCAAGCCGCCGAAGTCGTTCAGTCCGCGCAAGCCGCCGCTGCGCTGTTCGAGGAAGCCGACGAACATGAACAGCGTCGCCGCCGTGAGGCCGTGATTGAACATCTGCAACAGCGCACCGTTGAGCGCGGCGGATTTTTGCACCGCAGCATCGATGACATTGCCGCCGGGAATCGCCACCGCGAATACCACGAGCAGACAGTAGCCGAGGTGGTTGATGGACGAGTAGGCGAGAATGCGTTTCAAATCTTTTTGCGCGAACGCGGCGCACGCCGAGAACACGATGGTCGCGACCGCGAGCGCGAGCAGCGGCGTCCGCAGCCAGTGGATTTGCTCCGGGAAAATCGGCAGCAGGATGCGCAAAAAACCATACACGCCCATCTTCGACATCACGCCGGTGAGCAGCATCGTGGTGGCGCTCGGCGCTTCGGCATACGTCGCGGGCAGCCAGGTGTGGAACGGCATCAGCGGCACTTTCACCGCGAATCCGAGCAGCACGCCGCCGAAGATCAGCACGGTCATCTGCTTGGCCGTGAACGCGTGACCGAACAACTGCCAGCCGAGATTATTTTGCAGCGCGACATTCAACGAACCGTCGCGCGCCATGTCGGCGAGCTGGATGAAGTCAAACTTGCCGGTCGCGAGGAAAATTCCGATGAACGCCAGCAACATCGCCACGCTGCCGACCATCGTGTAGATGAAGAACTGCGTCGCAGCGGGCGCGCGTTGCGGGCCGCCCCAGAGTCGCACGAGAAAGAACGCGGGGATCAAACTCAACTCCCAGAAGATGAACCAGTGGAAAAAATTCAGCGCCGTGAACGTGCCGAACAAGCCCGCTTGCAGGAACAGCACGAGCGCGAAATAAATCTGCGGGCGATCCTTGATGCCCCACGACGCGAGCAGCGCCAGCGGCACGACGATGGCCGTGAGCAGGACCATCAGCAGGCCGAGGCCGTCCACGCCGACGAAGTAATTCACGCCGAGCGTCGGAATCCAATCGTGCTTCTCGACGAATTGCAGTTCGCCGGACGCGGCATTGAACGATTTCCAAAGCAGCAATGCCAGCGCGAGCGAAGCCAAGCTGCAAGCCAGAGCCAGTCCGCGCGCAGAGGATTTCTTTTCCCCGCCGATGCAGACGACCAACACCGCGCCGATCAACGGAATGAGCGTGAGGAGAGTTATCACTTGCCACCTCCCCAGATGAGGAACAGCGCCAGCGCCACGAGCGCGACGCCGATGAACCGCAGATAATTTTGCACGCGCCCGTCCTGCAACTTCGACATCATCCCGCCGCCACGCGCGACGCCTTCGCAGCCGCCGTCGAAGCCGAGGTTGATGACGAACTTGTCGAAGGAGTCGTTGACCCAGCCGAGGCCGACCGTGGCCAGCGACACGAGCAGCACCACGCCTCCCCAGACCCACGCGTCGAGAAAGTCGCACACGCGCGCGAACCACGCGTTGAAACGGATTACGGTCAGCTCATAAAGCTCATCAATGCCATACTTGTTCGCGAACCACGCGTGCATGCCGAGCGGAAGTTTTTCCAGCACGTCCGGCTCGTCGGCTTTCTTGGGCGGATTGAAATAGTAGAGCCAGATGCCGAGGCCGATGCCCGCGAACACTATGCTCATGGAAATCAACGCGAGCTTGGCGAAGCCGGGTTCAGTGAGATTGGCCAAAACATATTCCGCGTGGTGTCCTTCGAGAAAATCCTGAAACCACGGCCATGCAGGCGTGCCGAGGAAGCCGAGAGCGACGGCGAAGAACGCGAGAATCATCAGCGGCGCGGTCATCACGAGCGGGCTTTCGTGAGGTTCGTAGGACAGGCTTCCAGCCTGTCTCAAATTTCCATGTTCCGCTTGGGCGGATTCTTTTGAGTCAGAGACAGGCGCGACGCCTGTCCTACGCGAGCCGAAGAAAACCAACACGACCTGCCGCGTCATGTAGAACGCCGTGAGCAGCGCACCGAAGCAGCCGAGGTAAAATGGAATGTGCGACACCGGCCAGCCGTGCGCGGCGTGGAGGATTTCGTCCTTGCTCCAGAAGCCGGAGAAGAACAGCGGGAAACCTGCGAGCGCCAACATACCGACGGCGTAAGTCAGGAACGTGATGGGCATGTATTTCTTCAAGCCGCCCATGTGCCGGATGTCCTGCTCGTCGTGACAACCGTGGATCACCGAGCCTGCGCCCATGAACAACAGCGCTTTGAAAAACGCGTGCGTGATGAGATGGAACATACCGACCGCCACACCGCCCGTGCCGAGGCCGATCATCATGTAGCCAAGTTGCGAAACCGTGGAGTAAGCGAGGATGCGTTTGATGTCGTTCTGCGCGACAGCGATGGTCGCGGCGAAGACGGCGGTGATCGCGCCGATCCAAGTGACGACTTGCAGCGCAACGGTCTCACTCGGAGCGTCGGGCAGATGAATTCCCATCAACGGATAAACGCGCGCCACAAGAAACACACCCGCCGCCACCATCGTCGCGGCGTGGATGAGCGCACTCACAGGCGTCGGGCCTTCCATCGCGTCTGGCAACCAAACGTGCA
>JBJOPC010000170.1:0-6365 GCA_046050965.1 Verrucomicrobiota bacterium
TTCGCGCCGCAACTCGGCGGCAACTCACGCAAGCTCATCTCGTTCGTCAAAGACCGCCCCGGCCATGACCGCCGTTACGCGATTGACGCCTCAAAAATCCAGCGCGAACTCGGCTGGACACCTGCGCATAAGTTCGAGGACGGCATCCGCGAAACCATCCGCTGGTATCTCGACCACCAGCCGTGGGTGCAGACCGTGTTGAAGAAATAACTCTTCGCGCAACTTCTTCGCGCAACTCACGGTTTTTTCAGGCGGAAATATTGCGCGCCGGGGAGCAGTGCTTGCGTGAGGGCGAACGCGCCAGCGTTGCTTGTGGGCGTGGCGGTAACGGGCGTCCAGTTGGTGGCGCCGAGATTGGTTTTGGTTTCGAGCGTGAACCCGGCGTCGGGCGCGGGCCACGCGAGCGCGAGTTGACCAGCGGCGAGTTGGCCGGAAAGTTTCGGCGAGAAATTAGTGAACTGCGCGGCGACTTCGGCGGCGGTGAACGCGCGGTTGAAAAACATGAGGTCATCGAAACGTCCGTTGAAGGCGTTTTTCTCGGCAGTGTTTTGCGGGAAGCTGCCGCCGATTTTTATTCCCGCCGGATTGCTCGCGGTGGTCACGTCGAGATTGGCGGTCGTGTTCCAGAGATTGGCCGCGCTGGTGTTGGTGGCGGGCAGCAACGCGCCGTTGCGGTAGAGCGCCATCGTGCCGTTGTCGAAATCAAACGTGGCGGCAAGGTGCGTCCAAGTGTTGCTCGGCAGCAGGACGTGCCAGTCGTTCGTGGCGACGAGCGTGAGGGAACTGCCGCCGTCAATACGCCGACCGAGGGCGACGAGTTGGTAGTTCGTGCCGACGGTGATGATTTCCAAAAGCGCGCGCACGGCGTGGCCTTCGGAATTGCCCGCGAGCAGGCCGAACAAACCGATGGCATTGTAGAAATCGTTGGTCGCGGCGGTGGTGGTGTCGAGGTTGGGATTCGTGCCGGTGGGTTTGACCCAACCCATGAGCGTGATGCCCGCGACCGCGTTGAAGTTGGAGAGCGTGGGAACGCCGTTCGTTTGGTAGAAACCCGCTTTCCAATCGTCGTTGCCGCTCGTGGTGGGATTTACTTGCTGCGTTTGCAGGGAAAAATAACTGCCGGGATACGCGCCATCGTTGACGCGCATGGTCGCGCCGCCGTTGATGAGGTTGAGGTCGGCTCCGGCGCGACCAAGGTCTTGTTCCTTGGCGGCGTTGGTGGCGACGGCGTGGTCGAAGTCGTAGCGGCAAATCAGATTCGTCGCGAGCACGGGCAGCAAGGCCTCCGCGCGGACAGACGCGCAGACGAACAGCACGAGTCCGAACGCGGCGAGAAAAATCTGGCGCGCATAAAATCTTTTCGGCGGGAAAAACATCGCGGGTAGGTTCGTGCGGAATCGCCGAGCGTCAAGTGCGGTTTTGGCAGTGGAGCGGGTAGAGGGAATCGAACCCTCGTATGGAGTTTGGAAAACTCCCGTTCTACCATTGAACTACACCCGCCGAACGGGGCGCATACTAATCAGCGCGTTCGCGGTGTCAATTCTGCGGGCGCGCAAGTAGACTGGTGGCGAAATTCTTAAGGCGCATGAAATCAAAATTTCCCATCCCCAAACTCAAGACGCTGCTCTGGCGCGGCTGTCGCAAGCAATGCCCGCAATGCGGCGAGGGTGCAATTTACGAAGGCTGGCTCAAGCTGCGGCGCGACTGCGCCGCGTGCGGCCTGCGCTTCCTCGCGAACGAAGGCGACCTGTGGGGGACGCTGCTGTTCGTGGATCGCGTGTTGTTCATCGTGCCGCTGATTGTGCTGATTTATTTTCGCGTGTGGCATCCGGACTTTGCGTTGTTCATTGGCTTCGGCGCGCTCGTATTGGCGGTGACGATTTTTACTATGCCGCATCGGAACGGCATCAGCCTCGCGTTGGATTACCTCGTGCGGCGCAACAGCGGCGACTTGGTGGACGACGAAGTTTTGGACGGCGCGGTGAAGTGACGCGCGGCGAATGAGTTTTCCTTCGCGCGAAAATTTTGCTTTAGTCTCCGCATGGAACTGCCGCCGCTCACGCCCGGAACGCTTTATCTCGTCGCCACGCCCATCGGCAATCTCGAAGATATCACGCTGCGCGCGTTGCGCGTGCTGAAGGAGTGCGATGTGGTCGCCGCCGAAGACACGCGGCACAGCGGACAACTGCTGAAACATTTTGGCATCAGCAAACCGCTGTTGAGCTATTTCCAATTCAACGAAGCCAAGCGCAGCGAGGAAATCATCGAGCGGCTCAAGCGCGGCGAAAAAGTCGCGCTCGTGACCGACGCGGGCAGTCCCGGCATCAGCGATCCTGGCGAACGCGTCGTGCGCGCGGCGCGCGGCGCGGGTTGTCGCGTGGAGGCGATTCCCGGTGCGTGTGCGCTCGTGGCCGCGCTCACTGCGAGCGGTTTGCCGACGGACGAATTTCATTTCATCGGTTTCCTGCCGCATAAATCCGGGCAACGGCGCAATCAACTAGAAGCATTGAAAAATTTTGATGGCACGCTCGCGCTTTACGAATCGCCGTATCGCATCGTGAAGCTGCTCGGCGAATTGCAGGAAGTTTTTCCCGACCGCCCAGTGGTGCTGGCGCGCGAGCTGACGAAGAAATTCGAGGAATTTCTGCGCGGCACATCGGCGGAACTGATCGCGCAAGTGGCGAACCGTAGTTTGAAGGGCGAGTTCGTGGTGCTGATTGGAGCGAAAGTTTAGCTCGTTCGGAGTTCCGCCTTTAGGCGGCTGGTGCAATCGCGCTCCGCAGCCGCGCGTCTCAATCAGCGAACCATGGTTCCAGCCACGCCAACCGCCTGAAGGCGGAACTCCCAACTCCAGACAACCGCTCGCCGCCGGAAATACAGCTTGTCATTTGGAGTTCCACTGTTACTTTTTCCGCCCTTTATGAAAGCAGACATTCATCCGAAATATATTGAAGCGCAGATTCGTTGCGCTTGCGGCAACGTCATCGAGACGCGCTCCACCAAGCCGAGCATCGTCATTGGTATTTGCAACGTGTGCCATCCGTTTTATACCGGCCAACAGAAGTTCGTAGACACCGCTGGTCGCGTGGACAAGTTCCAACAACGCCTCGCCAAGACGCAAGCCGCGCAAGCCGCCGCTGCGGTCAAAAAGAAAAAGGCCTAGCCGTTTTTACACGAACCGCCCGCCGTTCCGTGAATCGGAGCGACGGGCGGTTTCGTTTTTTCATGCGTCTATGGATTTGCGCCCGCACATCGAGAAATTCCGCCAGCGCCTCGCCGAAGTCGAAGCGGCGTTGAGCGCGCCTGACGCGTTTGCGAATCCGCAACGCGCGCAGGAACTTTCCCGCGAACACTCGCGCCTCAAGGAGCTCGTCGTCACCGGCGACGCCTACTTGAACGCCGTCGCGCAACTCGCGGAGAACCGCGCCTTGCTTGCCAGCGAATTGCCCGACTCCGAGTTGGCGCAACTCGCCAAGGACGAAATTGCGCGGCTCGAAGTGGACGAGAAAAAGTTCGGCCAGCTCGTGCAGTTCGGCATCGTGCCGCCGGACCCGACCGACTCGCGCAACACCATCGTGGAAATCCGCGCGGGCGCGGGCGGCTCTGAGAGCGCGCTGTTCGCGGCGGATTTGTATCGGATGTATTGCCGCTACGCCGAAACGCAGCGTTGGAAAATTGAGAACCTCGATTCCAATTCTTCCGACCTTGGCGGGTTCAAAGAAATTATTTTTCAAATCACCGGCACGGATGTTTTCAAGCGGCTGAAATTTGAGAGCGGCGTTCACCGTGTCCAGCGCGTGCCAGCGACCGAGGCGCAGGGGCGCATTCACACCAGCACTTGCACCGTCGCCGTGTTGCCTGAAGCCGAGGAAGTGGACATCGAAATCAAACCTGACGAAGTGGAGATCAACGTCTGCCGCGCGTCCGGCAAAGGCGGTCAAGGCGTGAACACCACCGACTCCGCGGTGCAAATTATTCACAAGCCCACCGGCATGATTGTGCGCTGCGCGGACGAACGCTCGCAGATTAAAAATCGGTTGAGCGCGATGACCGTCTTGCGCACGCGCCTGCTTGAACGCAAGGTTGCCGAGGAAAACGCCAAATACGCCGCGCATCGCAAAGACCAAATCGGCACGGGCGAACGCAGCGAAAAAATCCGCACTTACAATTTTCCGCAGAACCGCGTGACCGATCACCGCATCGAACTCACGCTCTACAACCTCGCCAACGTCATCGAAGGCGACATTGACCCGCTTGTGGACCCGCTCATGGCGCACGAGATGGAGCAGCGGCTGGCGGGGCTGAACACATGAACCCAGAAGCCAGAATTCAGGAGTCAGAAGCTATTCGCCGCGCACCGGCGAAAAGTTTTGAGCAGTTGATTGTCTGGCAGAAGGCGCCCCAGTTGGTGCTGGGTGTTTATCGGTTCACGGAAAATTTTCCACGCAGTGAAACTTACGGGCTGACTTCCCAACTGCGGCGCGCGGCCGTTTCGGTTCCCGCTAACATCGCGGAAGGTTTCAAGAAGCGTGGGCGCGCGGACAAAGTGCGCTACCTGAATATCGCGCAAGCGTCGCTGGAAGAATGTCGTTACTTTCTGATTCTCGCTCGCGATTTGAATTACGGCGACACCGCGAAACTCCAACCCCAACTCGAAGAAACCAGCAAATTGCTTGAGGCTTACTCGGCTAAAATTCTGGCTTCTGGCTTCTGACTCCTGACTCCTATGCAAATCAAAGGTCTCGTCTTCGACTGCGACGGCACGCTCGCCGACACCATGCCGCTGCACTGGCGCGCGTGGTCGCTCGTCACCCAACGCCACGAACTGCATTTTCCCGAAGACCGATTTTATTCACTTGGCGGCGTGCCGACCCGCGACATTTTGAAAATGCTCGCGCAAGAGCAAGGGCGTTCCCTCGACCACCTCGCCGTCGCGCACGAAAAAGAAGAAGCCTATTTGCCGCTCATGGCCGACATCGAACCCATCCATGCGGTCGTGGAAATTGCCAAGGCTAACTACGGAAAAATCCCCATGGCCGTAGCGTCCGGCGGCACGCAACGCATCATCTGCGACGTGTTGGAACGACTGAAAATCCGCCACCTGTTCGCCGCCGTGGTGACGAGCGAGATGGTCGTGAACCAAAAACCCGCGCCGGATATTTTTCTCGAAGCCGCGCGGCTCATTGGCGTTGACCCGAAGTTTTGCCGCGCCTACGAAGACACCGACCTTGGTTTGACAGCGATTCGCGCGGCGGGCATGGACGCGGTGGATGTGCGGACGATGTTGGTGAAGCCGTGAGTTGAACGGAGTTTAGATTTCGATATTCGGGCGACAGACGCCAAGGAGGTGGGGATGGGGAATCCCGCTGAAGAAACGTGCTGCCGCCCGAACGCCGCGCAGTCTAGGTTCGCGCGTCGTCTTGTCAACGCTGCATCCCAACAACGCTTTTCACATCTCAACTTGTCGCGCGGGAGTCGTGTGCTATCGTCAACCCGCATGAGCCAACTACGCATGATTGCCTGCACGGGGTGCGGCACCAAGGCTTTCATCCCCAGCGAACTGCCGCCGCTCGCCACCGTGCCGTGTCCCAAGTGCGGCCACAAATTGATGATGCCGATGCAGCTCCGGCAGTTCGAGCTGCGCGGCCTCGTTGGCTCCGGCGGTATGGGCAACGTCTATCGCGCCTTTGACAACGTCCTCCACCGCGATGTGGCGGTGAAGCTGATGAAAAAGGAAATTGCGAAAGACCCCGAACAGTTGGAAAGTTTCGTCCGCGAAGCCCGCGCCTGCGCCTCGCTCAACCACACGAACATCATTCACATTTACGCTTTCGATGAATGGGAAGGCCAGAAATACATCGTGATGGAAATCGCCGACCACGGCAGCCTCGACAACCGCATTGAGAAATACCAGCGCGTCCCCGAACTCGACGTGCTGGATGTGGGCATCAAGATCGCCTCCGCGCTCGACATGGCGCTCAAACACAATTTGCTCCATCGCGACCTCAAGCCCGGCAACATCCTCTACAACTCCGACAACGAACCGAAGCTCGTGGATTTCGGCCTCGCCGTTTCCGCCGAAGCCGCTGCGGAGAGTGATGAATCCGCCTGCTACGGCACACCGTATTACGTCGCGCCGGAAAAAATCAAACGCGAGCCGGAAACTTTCCTGTCCGATATGTATTCGCTCGGCGGCACACTTTACCACGCGTTGACCGGCCACGTTCCGTTTGAGGCGCCGACCGTCGAAGAGGTCGTGGCCGCGCAAGTGCAGACGCCGCTCACGCCGCCCAACGCCGTTGTGCCGGAAATCACGCAAGCCACGAGCGACGCCTTGCTTAAAGTCATGGCGAAAAATCCTGAAG
>JBJOPC010000171.1:0-3429 GCA_046050965.1 Verrucomicrobiota bacterium
AGGGCAACATCACGCAGATTTTGTCCAGCAAGCCCGAAGACCGCCGGATGATTTTTGAGGAAGCCGCTGGCATCACGAAGTTCAAGGCGCAGAAACGCGAGTCGCTCCGCAAGCTGGAATACACCGAGCAAAATCTTTTGCGCGTCGCCGACCTCATCCGCGAAGTGAAGCGGCAAATTGGCTCGTTGCAACGGCAGGCTGGCAAGGCGCGCCGCTTCAAACAAATCCAGCAGGAACTCCAGCACCTCGACACGCAGCTCGCACGGCATCAGTTCGACATTTTGGTCGGCGAGATTCGCGCGCGTGAAACCACTGTCGAGTCGTTGCGAAACGAAATCGAGAACGGTTCGTCCGACGTGCTGCGCGCGGAGAATGAAATTTCCCAACTGCGCGAACGCCTCTCTGAACTCGAACATCAATTGAGCGAAACGCAGCATCGCGGGCTGGAACTCAAGAACCAGATTGACCGCCACGAGAGCCGCATCCAGTTCAACGAGGAGCGCCTCCGCGAACTCACCGAGCAGAACGCGCAGGCCAACACCGACATCACGCAGGCCGACGAACGCAAGCGCATGGCCGAGGAAGAAGCGCAGTCCATCCGCCAGCGGCTCGCCGCCGCCGAAGCGACGCACAAGCAACTTCAGCAAGCCGTCGCGGAAAAGCAAAACGCCGTCACCGCCATCGAGCAGCAAATCGTCGGCGACCAGCGCAAGCTCAACGCCGCGCAGTCCGACGCCTTCGCTGCCGCGCAGGATTTGTCCCGCGTCCGCAACGAAATCAACGCGCTTGATTTGCAGAAGCAAGGCAACGTCGTCCGCCTCGAAAAACTTTCCGCCGAGAAAATCCAACTCGAAGAGGAACGCGTTCACCTCAACGTCCGGCTCACGGAATTTTCCGCCAACGTCGAGAGCGAGAAGTTGAGCGTGCTCACCACGCGCGGCTCGGTCGAGCAACGCCAGGCGCGCTTGCGGGAGTTGCAAACCGAACTTTCCACCTGCGGCGTCGAGCAGGACAAGCTCGTGCAGTTGCAGGCCGAGAAACGCTCGCGGCTCACCGTTCTTGAACAACTTCAAGGTTCGCACGAGGGCTTCGGCGCGGGAGCAGTCGCCGCGCTGCGGAAGTCGCGCGCCGTCATCGGCTCGCTCGCGGACAAGATTCGCGTGCCGGATCAATACGTAGTCGCCATCGAGAACGCGCTCGGCCATCACCTCCAACTCGTCCTCACCGAGCAGCCCGAATCCGCGCAGCAGATTCTCAACGAGCTCGCCACGAGCAAAGCCGGTCGAGCGAGCGTCGCGGCTTTGGCGATTGAGCGGAAAAATTCCGGCCAGTTAATTTTCGGCGGCGACCTCTCGCCCGCGCCCGGCGCAGAAGCGAACAAGGAAATCGCACCCGGCGAAATCGTCCACGCGTTGAGCGTCGTGAAGACCGACCCGGCGGTGGAGCAGCTTTTGAAATCGCTGCTCGGCCACACGTTCATCGCCGCTGACCTTCCGACCGCGACCGCGCAAATCCAGAACGGCCACGCCGGCTGCGACTTTGTCACCTTGAGCGGCGACTTGCTGAATCGCCACGGCATTTACACCGGCGGTTATCTCAACGGCGGCGGCAACGCCAAAGCGCCTGGCTCGATTCTCGGTCGCAAAAATCAAATCACCGAGTTGCAAGCCGACGTGCTGGAGATTCAGGAAAAAGTTGCCGAAGTCAGCAAGCGGCGCGGCGCGCTGCAAAGTGAGCAGACGGAATTGCAGTCCAGTTTACAGCAGGCGCAGACGGAACTTCGCAATCAGGAAGTCGCCATCGCCACGCGCGAAGGCGAAGTGAATGCGCTGCAAAGTTCCAGCCGTTTGCTCCACCAGAAAATCGAGACCGTCGTGTTCGAGGTGCAAAGTCTCGCCGCGCAGGAGCAGGAAGGTTTGCAGAAACGTTCCGCGCTCGCAGACAAAATTTCCGAACTCGAAACCCGCGAACGCGCGTGTCAGGCATCCGTCGCCGAGTTGACCGCGAGCCTTGAACAGCTCCGCGCGCAACGCGACACCGCCACCGCCGCGCTCACCGAAAGCAAAGTCGCGCTCGCCACCGAGGAGCAGATGGTCGCGTCGCATCGCCGGCAGCAGCAACCGCTGGAGCAGCGCATCGGCGAACTTACGCAGGCGTTGTTGCGCTTGCGGAGCGAAGTGTCCGCGTTCGTCACGCGCAAGGCGCAGGCCGAGGCGGAGATTGCCGATTCGCACCAGCAGATTGAGCGTTTGCGCCACGACCGCGAGCAGGTGAACGCACAAGCCGCCGAGATTCAATCGCAGAAATCCGCGCAAGACGCCGACATCGCCGCGCGCGACCAAGCGTTGCGCGAACAGCGGCAGCGACTCACGGAAATCCAGTCGCAACGCGGCAATCTCGAAGTCGAATTGGCGCAGAAGAACATGGCCGTGCAAAACCTGCGCGAGCGCGTGCAGACGAAATACCACGTCAACCTCGACGACATTCGTAGCGAGTGCATCACCATCACCTACGCCGACGAAGGTCCGGCGAAAGTTGAAACGCTCACGCCCGAGCAGATGGCCGAAGCCGGTGGCGCGACGGATTGGGACGCGATTGCGAAACAAGTCGAGATGCTCCAAGGCAAGCTCGACGAACTCGGCCCGGTCAACTTGGTTGCCATCGAGGAATACGAAGAGACCGAGCAACGCCACCAGTTCCTCACCACGCAGCACGACGATTTGGTCACGGCCAAGACGCAGTTGCTGGAAGTCATCAACCGCATCAACACGCAGACGCGCGAGATGTTCCTGACCACGTTCACGCAAATCCGCGACAACTTCCGCACGATGTTCGTCGAAGTATTCGGCGGCGGCAAGGCGGACTTGATTTTGACGGACGAAAACGACGTGTTGGAGTGTGGCATTGATATCGTCGCGAAACCGCCCGGCAAACAGTTGCAAACAATCTCGCTGCTCTCCGGCGGCGAGCAGACGATGACCGCCGTGTCGCTATTGTTTTCAATCTATCAAGTGAAGCCCAGTCCGTTCTGCGTGCTGGACGAATTGGACGCGCCGCTCGACGAATCCAACATCAACCGTTTCATCCGCGTGCTGCAACGCTTCATCAACCACTCGCAGTTCATCATCATCACGCACAACAAGCGCACCATCGGCATGGCCGACGTGCTCTACGGCGTGACGATGGAAGAACACGGCATCAGCAAAATCGTGAGCGTGAAATTCCACAAGCAGAACGAACTCACGACAACCGAGGCGGCGAACCCGCTCGTGCCGCCCGCGCAAGCTCCACAAGAAGTGGCGACGACAGCGTAGCCGTCTAAGCAGAAAGTTTCAAACCAAGCCGAGCCGCTGAAAAGCGGCTCGCGTCTTTTCCGGCGTCTCGTGCTGGATGACCTGCCAGCCGCGCGCGGCGGCGGCGGCGATGTTG
>JBJOPC010000172.1:0-2825 GCA_046050965.1 Verrucomicrobiota bacterium
ACGACGACGATGCTCATTTCGATTCCGTCGGTCATTATTCTGACGTGCTTCTTCATCTCGCTGTGGGGCGGTTCCATCCGCTTCAACACGCCGATGTTGTTCGCACTGGCGTTCCTGCCGATGTTCGGCATTGGCGGTCTCACGGGTTTGCCGCTGGGCTTCAACTTCGCGGACTTGCACCTGCACGACACCTACTACGTTATCGCGCATTTCCATTACGTCGTCGCGCCGGGAACCATCTTCGGCTTGTTCGCGGGCGTTTATTTTTGGTATCCGAAAATCACCGGCCGTTTCATGAGTGAATTCTGGGGACGCGTGCATTTCTGGCTGTCGCTGGTGTTTATGAATTTAATTTTCATGCCGATGTTCGCGCAAGGTATGGCGGGCATGATTCGCCGCATGAGCGACGGCGGCTTGAACTACTCCATTGCCGCTGGCGAAAAAGCGGGCGAACACCTCATCGGCGGCTTGAGCGATTCCATCATCCACATGAACACGACCATCTCCTACGCCGCGTGGCTGCTGGGGCTGTCGCAAATTCCTTTCATCATTAATATTTTTTGGAGCATCAAGCACGGCAAGCCCGTCACGAGCGACAATCCGTGGCAAGCCACCACGCTCGACTGGCAGACGCCCACGCCGCCGCCGCATGGTAATTTCGACAAGCCCATCATCGTCACGCGCGGCCCCTACGAATACAGCGTGCCGGGCGCGAGCAAAGATTTCACCCCGCAGAACGAACCCTAATTTCACATCATGGAAATTCCCTACGCCGTCCAACCCCGCCGCGACACCGGCCTTTACAACGCCAAGGTGGGCATCTGGCTGTTCCTCGCGTCCGAAGTCATGCTCTTCGGCGCATTCTTCTCGAGCTACATTTTGCTGCGCGTCGGCGCGCCGGAAGGCACTTGGCCGTCGGGTTTGCTCGACATTCCCATCGGCACGCTCAACACCGCTGTGCTGATTCTGTCGAGCTGGACGGTCATCATGTCGTGGGCGTCGCTGAAGATGAAAAAGTTCGGCCATTTCAAAATTTTCCAAGCCCTCACCGTGCTGTGCGCGCTGACGTTCTTGGGCGTAAAGAGTTTTGAGTATCGCGCCAAGTTCATTCACTACGAAGTCTGGTTGAACCAGCCGGTGACCCTTGAGCGCGAAAATCACGACACCCATCAGAAGGAGTCCCTGCAAGTCACCCGCATCACCGGCCATATCAAAGGCGACCCCATGTGTCTCGACCTCGCCAAGGTGAAAGCCAAAGGGTTGGAACGCATCGAATTTGAAGCCGAGCCTTACCATTATGCCGAGAACAAGCTCGCGGCGCGTCACAATGCGGGCGCGCACCACGAGGAAATTGAAATTCCCGTCAGCAACATCAAGCGCCTGTCTGCCTACGTCCCTTCGCACAGCACTTACTTCGCGATTTATTTCACGATGACCTTCCTGCACGGCTTGCACGTGCTTGGCGGCGCGCTCGTGATGGCGTATCTGTTTTTCACCAGCAACAAAATGTGGAAGACCGATCCCGACCGCTTGACGAACCGCGTCGAAGTCTCCGGCCTGTTCTGGCACTTTGTGGATCTCGTGTGGATTTTCCTGTTCCCCGTGCTGTATCTCCTCTGATTTTTATGAGCAAACACTCTGAACATTCTGACAACCACGACGACGTTTCCACGCACCTGCGCGGCTACGCCATCGTGGGTGGTGCGTTGCTGCTCGGCACGATTCTCACCGTGCTGGCTTCCTACGTTGACCTCGGTCACTCGTGGAACATCGTCCTCGCGCTCGTCATCGCCACGGTCAAATGCTCGCTCGTCGTGCTGTTCTTCATGCACTTGATTTCCGAGAAGCAACTCATCTATCTCGTGATGGCCGCCACGATGTTGTTCTTCGGCGTGCTGATGTTCCTCACGCTCTGGTCGTCGTCGCCCGCGAGCCTGATTCACAACTAATTTTTGCCATGTCGCTCAAAGCGTTTCATCTCGTGTTCGTCTGCCTCACCACGGCGGTTGCCTTTGGCATCGGCGCGTGGCTGCTGCATGAAACGAGCGGCGATGCTTCTGCGACTGGCCTGCGTGTGCTCGGTTACAGCTCGCTCGCGGTCGGCGTGGCGCTCGTGGTCTACGGCCGTTATTTTTTGAAGAAACTCAAAGACATCAGCTACCTGTGAACCGCCCTTTGCTGAAAACTATTTTCGCGCTCGCGCTGCTTTTCGCCGCGAGCCGCGCCTCCGCCTGCGCGGTGTGCGGTGGTCAGTCCGACGCCCCGATGGCGCGCGGCATGACGCTGGGTATTTTGTTTCTGCTCGTCGTGGTGGGCGGGGTGCTCGGTGGTATCACGGCGGTCGGAGTTTTTTTTGCGCGCCGCGCAGCGGCTTTGGGCGACGCCACCAACCCGACTGATTCAGCTAAATAAATTTTATCATGGACTCCTTAATCGAAATTTTCCGCAAACTCCTCGGTATGCCCGTGCTCGCCTCCGAACACGGCTACGACGTGGACAAATTCATCGTCCTCGTCCACTGGCTGATGCTCATTCTATTCGTCGGCTGGGTGATTTACTTTTTCTACGCGCTCTGGCGGTTTCGCGCTGGACGCCATCCCAAGGCCGATTACCAAGGTGTTCGCAGCCACGCCTCCAGCTACATCGAGTTGCTCGTCATCGCCGTTGAACTCGTTTTGCTCCTCGGTTTCGCCGTGCCGATGTGGTCGAAGATGGCAAGCGCGAGCAATTTTCCGAAAGAAAGCGAATCCACCGTCATCCACGTCGTCGCGCAACAATTCGCGTGGAACTTCCGCTACCCCGGCTTGGACGGCGTCGCCGGCAAA
>JBJOPC010000173.1:0-4452 GCA_046050965.1 Verrucomicrobiota bacterium
TGGACGCTCCGATTTGCGAACTTGTTTGAGCGATTCGCCTGTCACCTGTTTATAGGCCTGCTGGAAATATTTTAACTGCTCCGATTCTTCAATGTTCCTGAACACGGCGATTTTTTAACCCGCGGATAAGCGTCCAGCAAGTTTGTTTGCGACTGATCTCAAGACCCGTTAAGCTGACACCATGAAAACAAAATGGTGCTTGGGTGTTTTTCTACTGCTCGTTTTGTGCGGTGACTTTGAGTCGCTCGCGCAACAAACTGACGTTGACCGCCAGTTTTTTAAGAAAACCAAAACTGAAGCTGAGCGTGGTGATGCAGCGTCACAAAACAACCTTGGGGTAATGTATTTGATCGGTAGGGGGGTAGAGAAAGACCAGACCGAAGGCGTCAAATGGCTGCGCAAAGGAGCAGAACAAGGACATGTTGTAGCTCAGGTTAACCTAGGACTAATTTCTGATGAAGCTAAGCGTGTGGAGGAGAAGTATGCTGACAGATTCAATCCAGCAGAGCGAGGAGATGCCCAATCCCAATATTCTCTGGGAGTGATGTATGCAAATGGAGAAGGTGTGGAAACGAATGTTGTAGAGGCCGTGAAATGGTATCGGAAAGCCGCAGATCAAAATCATGCGAAGGCACAATACAATTTAGGCGTTTGTTGCCGGGATGGCCAAGGCGTCACGAAAGATTCTGTGGAGGCAGTGAACTGGTTTCGCAAGGCTGCTGAGCAAAACCTTGCATTGGCGCAATACAATCTGGGCGTTTGTTATGGCGATGGCCAAGGCGCGATGAAAAATGAGGTGGAAGCGGCAAAATGGTATCGCAAAGCTGCAGAGCAAAACTTACCCCATGCTCAATGCAATCTGGGAGCTTTATACGAACATGGTGTTGGGCTGGTGAAGGATTATGACGAGGCGTCAAAATGGTATCGTAAATCCGCTGATCAAAATTACGCCATAGGCCAGTTTAATCTTGCCGCTTGTTATGCTAACGGCTTGGGCGTGATGAAAAATGAGGAAGAAGCAGTGAAGTGGTATCGCAAAGCCGCAGAACAGAATTTTCCAGCAGCTCAATACAATTTGGGAATTTGCTACGCTAAAGGTCAGGGTGTAACAAGCGATATAAACGAAGCAATGCGATGGCTTCGTAAGGCGGCGGAACAGGGCGATGGTGATGCACAAGAGGCGCTGAAGTTAATCGCGAACGAATTAGCGCGGCAACAACCTCAGCAGTCTCCTACGCCGTCCGATCTTAAAAACGCTTACATTTGGATGGATAATTTTTTGGGCAGAACCAATGTTGAGATACTGGCCGATGTGATAAGTATGAAACCAGATGCTTTGAAATTCCATTTTGGCGACAAAGATTACGACTGTTCTGGGAATTACAAAGTCATGTTAGATATACCCCGTAAACACAAAAGTCCTTATTTTGGTTTTGGCTCTCCCGAAAAGGCAAAAGTCGTTATTTTTGAAAATTCCAAAACAATGAAATATTTATCAGATGCGACGATATGGGAAAAGAGCGGCAGTTTTATCGTTTTAGAAGCACTTGGCAAAGAGTGGATTTACTCTGGGCCGTATTCGATTCAGAACTAAAAAATTTGGGTAATTTACTTTCCGCATGGCCGAACTCGATCCGCAACTCGACAAATTTCTTCGCAGGCAGCCGACACTCGGCAAAAGCGTTTACCTCGCCCAGACCGCCGTCGTCATCGGCGACGTGACGCTCGGCGACCACGCGAGCGTGTGGTATGGCGCGGTGTTGCGCGGCGACATCAACCGCATCGTCGTCGGCCACCACTCGAACATTCAGGACAACGCCGTGTTGCATCTCGCGGACGAGCATCCGTGCATTCTCGGCAACTGGGTGACGGTTGGTCACTCCGCTGTGGTTCACGCTTGCACGGTCGGCGACGAATGTTTGGTGGGCATGGGCGCGGTGATTTTGGACGGCGCGGAAATCGGCGCGCAATCCATCGTCGGCGCGAAGGCGCTCGTGACGCAGGGCATGAAAATCCCGCCCGGTTCGCTCGTGTTGGGTGCGCCCGCGAAAGTCGTGCGCGCGCTCACGCCGGAGGAGCGCGCGGGTTTGAAATGGTGGGCGCAGAAGTATGTGGACAACGGCGCGTATTGTTTGCAGCACGGTATCGCCGTGGGCGCGCCGCTGGCGAGTTGAACGCTGCATGAAATTTTTTTTTCACGCAAAGGCGCAAAGACGCAAAGACGCGGGGCGATTGCTGCAAATTGTTTTTCCCCTTTGCGTCTTTGCGTCTTTGCGTGGAATCCCCGTTCCATGAACGCGCCGTCAAAAAACTTTTCCTACGCGTGGCTGGTCGTCGCGCTGCTGTTCCCCGTCGCGCTGCTGAATTATCTCGACCGTCAGATGCTCGCGACGATGAAGGCTTCGATGGTGGGCGACATTCCGAGCATCACGAACAAAGCGGACTGGGGCTGGGTGCTCGCGTGTTTCAAGTGGACGTATGCGGGCTTGAGTCCGTTTGGCGGCTACGTCGCGGATCGGTTCAGCCGCAAACACGTTATCGGCGCGAGCCTGTTTGTGTGGTCGGCGGTGACGTGGTGGACGGGGCACGTCACGACGTTCGATCAACTCGTGTGGGCGCGCGCGTTCATGGGCGTGAGCGAGGCGTTTTACATTCCGGCGGCGCTGGCGTTGATCACGGATTATCACGCAGGGACGACGCGGTCGCGGGCGGTGGGTTTCCATCAAGCGGGAATTTATTGCGGACAAATCCTCGGTGGGTTTGCGGGCTTCGTGGCAGATTCGCCGGACTACGGCTGGCGCTGGGCGTTCACGACGTGTGGATTGATTGGCGTGGTCTACGCGCTGCCGCTGCTGACCGTGCTGAAAAATCCGGTGCGAACGGAAGCACTGCCCGCGAAGCTCGCGGACAAACGCACGGGAACTATTTTCACCGAGCTGCTGGGCAACCGCAACTTCCTGTTGCTCGTGTTGTATTTTACGCTGCCAGCCATCGCGGGCTGGGTGGTGCGCGATTGGATGCCGGATATTTTGCGGGAAAAATTTCACCTCGGCCAAGGCAAGGCGGGCGTGAAAGCCATTCTGTTCGTGCAGGTCGCATCGCTCGTCGGCGCGCTGTGCGGCGGTGCGCTGGCCGATCGGTGGATGCGGGTCACGCCGCGTGGACGGATTTTCACCAGCGCACTGGGCATGATGTTATTTCTGCCCGCGCTGTTCTGCGTGGGCAACGCCGCCACGCTCGGCATGGCCATCGCGGGACTGGTGGTGTTCGGGCTGGGTTGGGGATTTTTCGACTGCAACAATATGCCGATTCTTTGCCAAGTGACGTCGGCGCGCTGGCGGGCGACCGGCTACGGCCTGATGAATTTAGTGAGCATCAGTTGTGGCGGCTTCGGCGACTGGGGGTTTGGCGCGCTGCGTGACCGACAAGTGCCGTTGAACCTGATCTTCGGCGCGTTCGCCGGCGTGGCGTTGCTGTCTGTGGTGCTCGTCCTCCTCATTCAACCGCGCGCGGCGGTGGCAGAAAAAATTGAAAGCTGAAAGTTGAAAGCTCGATATTTCAGCAACGTTTCCCCCATCCGTGCGATTCATGAAATCTGCGCGCCGGGCTTTTGAAAGTTTTGATTGGCGTTTTTCAGCGCCGATTAGCGGTTCGGTTCTTTCACTCACCCACGGCTCACCATTTGTGGTTAGTTTTTGAAAAACCTGTGGACACCGCGCACCGACTCCGCTAAATATTCCCGCGAACCCTGAATCCGTTTCAGCAGAATTCTGTTCTGTCTGAATTTCCCGGCGAAAATAAAGCGGGCGATGTAGTCGAAACGAAGTGGCTATACTTGGATATATCGGCCAAAAAAAGAACCAGTTGACTTATGAAAAAGACGATCCGCCAAACCAAACTTGCCAAATTCTTGGCCATGTTCATCGCCGCGCTGTTGCTGTGCGTGGCCTACACGACCAAAGCCGCGCTCATCGTGTATGAAGGTTTTGAATACAACGCCAACGAGACGTTGCTCGGCAAGGCGGGCGGTTTCGGTTGGTTGACCAATGTGGCCGGTCAGGCGGGCGGTTGGGAAACCAACAGCACGGCGTTGAGCAATGCCGTGATTCGCTCCGGCAGTTTGACTTATACCGATCCGCTGGGTAACTCGCTCCTAACCTCCAGCAACAAGCTGCACCTCACCGGTGACGGCAGTGTGACTGGTGAAAATATTGGCGGCTCCACCGCCAATGGCGCGCCGCGCCGCTACATCAACTATACTAACTGGCCGGGCAATGTGTCACCGGGCAGTAACTACCTCGTGTTGACTAATCCGGGGACGGTGCAGACGACATGGATTTCATATCTCACGGCGCGCACGGGTGTGGCGCAGGCCACCAATGTTACGACGAATGTGGGCGGCGTGAATTTTGGTCACGGCACTAACTTTTACAACCGCGCTTGTGCGGCGGG
>JBJOPC010000174.1:0-2644 GCA_046050965.1 Verrucomicrobiota bacterium
AGCAGCCCAAGCCCGACGACGTCTCGCCGTCTGACGCGCCGTCAGAAGCACCGCAAGTCGCCGTGGTCGTCGCGGCGAGTTCAGCGAACGTGGCGTTCGCCGTGCCGGTGCAAGGCTCGGTGATTGTCGCCGCGTCGCCGCAATTCGTCTCCGGCCCGGCCACCACGCACGCGTCCAAGCCGACGGGCAACGGGCCGGTAGTCTTTTCTGGCGAAGGCGAAGCAAATGGAACTTTCCCACGTCCCGACTGGCCGCTTGAAGAACGCAAGGCTCGTCACACCGGCGCGGTCACGTTGCATGCGCTCATCGCGGAAGACGGAACCATCACCGAGATTAGCGTGCGCGACAGCTCTGGCTTCGGTTCACTAGATCGCCACGTTTTGAATCATGTGAAACGCCGCTGGCAATTCCCGCCGGGCGAACGCCGCGATTATTACCTCCCGTTTGAATTCCGCTTCGCCGACAAATAATTTTTAACCAACAACAAGCAAAGGAAACATCATGTTCGCAAACATCATCGTAGAATATTTTCTCAAAGGCGGCTGGGTCATGTGGCCCATCCTCATCGCCGCCCTCACCGCCGTCGCCGTCGTGGGCGAACGCGTCTGGTGGTGGACGCGCGAATCCCGCCAGCGCGATCCGCAGACGCTCGAACAAGTTTTCGCCGCCATCGAGACCGGCGATTTCACGCGCGCGTCCGAACTGTCGCGCGACTCCAAAGACCCGGTCGTGCGGATGCTCTGGCACGGGCTGAATCACCACCACACCTCGCTGCAAGGCGCGTTGCAAGTTGCCGCCGGCGTAGAACTCCAGCGCGCCGGACGCTTCCTCACGGTCATGGACACGCTCGTCACACTCGCGCCATTGCTCGGCTTGCTCGGCACAGTCGCGGGAATTTTCCGCACTTTCAACGCCATCGGCGGCACGGGCGTGGAGAGCGCGATGGGACAAGTCACCGGCGGCATCGGCGAGGCGCTCATCGCGACGATGTGCGGCTTGGGCATCGCGATTCTTGCGCTTGTGCCGTTCAACTATTTCACCGGACGCCACGCGCGCTTGCAGTTTGAATTGGAATCCGCCGCGACGAATCTCGAAGTGATGGTCAGCGCTGCGAAGAAGCGCAGCGAATAAATTCCGTCAACTTTTCACGCCATGAAAATCGGCTCCCCTACCCCGCATCGCAAAGCGCGCATCGAAATCGTGCCGCTCATTGACATCATGTTTTTTCTCCTCGCGTCGTTCATGATGGCGAGCCTCACGATGATCAAGATGCAATCCATCAAGATGAATTTACCCACGGCCACGCAAGCCACACGCGATTTCAAACCGGAGATCATCAACCTCTCCGTGGACAAAATCGGCGACGTGTATGTGGAGAAAAAACCGGTCAGCGCGGTGGAGTTACACACTTATCTCTCCAACCGTTACCACCTGAACACGAACATCCCCGTCTACATCAGCGGCGACAAGGATGCCACGCACGGCTCCGTCATCCGCGTGCTCGACATGGTGCGGCGCGAGGGAATCCAGAAAGTTTCCTTCGCCATCACGCCGCCGCCGGAGAGCAAGTAGGAGCGCGCTAGTTTGGTTTCACCAAACCGGCGAGTGGGGGTGATTACGGCAATGTGCCGTTCTTCAGGCGACATTCATACGAACTTTCTTTTTTGCACCGGTTGATGATGGTCGTTTCGTTAATCGGTGCACCCATCGTCCAGTAGAGCCTCCCGGCTTCTTCAAAGTAGATGAATGTTTCTAGGTAGTAAGCTCCTTCATTTCCGTTCGCACGAATATGATGAACCAACAGTTCAAAAAGTTTATCATCAACCCGCTCACGAACGATGTATTCGTGTGGCCATTGGGGCATAGTCTTTGCATAAGTCCATTTTTCTTCACTAACGAAAACCCGCAATTCTTCGGGGAATGGATTTGAATTCTTGTTCACGCGCTATTTTGGTTTAGGGCAAAGATCGCACTCAATCCCCACGGCAAACTCATTTCCCTTGCGCTAAACGATCCACAATCGTCCCGCTGATTCGCTCTAAATCCAAAAGTTGTTCAGCCACCTCATTAAGAAATTTGGCCTCCGTGTGCATCCTCCACAAAATTTCAGCCGTGCTCCAGTCAGCGGCAGGATTTTTCATGCGGATTCGAGCTTCCCACCAAGGACGCTTTGTTACGGATAGCTGGATTTTAGAAGTAACTGTCTTTAGTAACTCATCACAGTGTAGCCGTTCCCCAATGTTGTCTTTGTCACGATACACGCCAAAAATCATTTCTTTTCCATAACCATCCCACATCAGGGACAGACCATATTGCTTGTCCCACGCCGGCTTCCAGAAGTTTAAGCAGGCCCAAGAATCTTCATAAAATTCCTGCTCTCGCTCGAACTTCCATCCATTTAATTCGACTTTCAAACGTGATTCAAGCCGGTCAAGAAACTCCGAAAGCACCTGTCGTCTGGCATCACGCCAAGCCACCGAAACACTCGCGGCGATTTTGAAGTTCTGTTCCTGCCCCAGGATAAAGTCGTTTACGGGATTTGTTTTCATCGGCTTGCTCTGGTTGTTCTGGTAATGCCTCACGTTTAAGTTCGGTTTCAATATAAGTGATGAAGTCAGCGAGAAAATACTGAATTTTCTCCGAC